>JABSOG010000190.1 GCA_013216025.1 Algicola sp.
CTGAAAATTTGCTGCTGGTGATTGTTCCGCCGGCTTCACAAATGGCGTTGATATAGAAAGCTTGAAGTCTCTTTCCCTCAAATGGCTTTGGCAGGTCTTTGCGCAAATTGATGAGTTTGTTTTCGCATTTGGTCAGGGTTTCAAATTCTCTGGCAATACAGCATATACCCAAATTCCAGTGCTTAACGTCAATCAACAATATCCGGTTGCCAATCGCGATGTAGCCATCAAACCACTCTGTCGTGCCTTTTGGCATTTCACACACCTGATAATCAAAATCGTGCAACAAAGCGAACACAGCTTCTTCGCCAACTGCCCCCATATAAATGTCAAACACTGCCGGTGCGATTAAAACATGTTCATCACCAAACGAAGTCGCGAAATCGTTAACTTCAAAATGTTCCCTGACGACTTTGTTTTGCATTAATATATCAAGCCTTGCCCCAAACGCTGATACTTGGCGGCGTGAGGCGTGATCAGCTGAATTAATGAAAATTTGCGTCACAGTCTCTTCGTGGCTGTAGTCAATATTATACGTATAACAGCCTTGCACGGTGCTTTCGATGTAATACCTGAAGTATTCACCTGGCGGCATTGCTTTTAATGTTGGGGCCTTCAACGCTTGGTGCCTTACACGGTTGTACTGGCCTATCGCATCTTTATTTTGATGTTGGTAAACGTTGGTAATTAAACGCTGTAAATGAGCATGGTTGCGAGTTGCCTTTGCTGAATAAGCCAGCTGCATTTTATGCACCAACTCAACTTTACATTCGTGCTTAATAGCAGTGATCAGGTGTTTGTATTCCACAGATAAATGCGAGAGTTCACGATGATCACTTGCCAATGTTTCTATGAAATCACTTTCGGCGTCGAACATTATGCTGATTTCAGACTGTTTCCACTCAGTCCTGCACATCCGCCCTAAAGCCTGCTCAACAAACCGGAATACAGCAAAATTGTAATCTAGGGTATTTTTATAAAAACTGCGCAGAGCCCCAACAGATGAACTTTTAATATTGGTAGCGATAAAGCTTTTCAACATTGGTTTGATGTCATTTGGCGCTATAAGCCCCTGCTCATGCAACATCAGGGCGTCGTGAATATTCTTTTTGATCGCAAGATTTCTATCCTCATATGTCTGCTCAAATGACACAAAATCGCCGATAAGACTTTTCGGCTGCTCCAAATAAATAGCATCGATATCTGTTTTAAACTGATACGGTGCAATACCTTCTTGGCCTATGTAGATTAAATGGTCTGTGTTTTTGATTTTATATGAAGGTGAAAGCCCAGCGCCGGTGGCTTGATAGTTGGTTATTACCGCGACTTTTTTGGTGGTATTTTCCAACGTGCCCAGTACAGCCTTAAATTCATCATTTCGGAATGAAGCAGCATTTATATTCGCAAATATTTGCACACCATATTTTCTGCCCACAAAATCCATGAACTGATCAAATTCCTGGTGCTTATAGCTATTGTTGAGCATACAAAAAAGATAGCGATTACTTGGGTGTGTCGAAAAACGTTTGACCGCAGCAATGAGCTTGTTTACTCGTTTGATGGCAAAATTCAGGCGGCTTGTTTCTTCATGTTCCACCATCAGCAAGTTTGCTACTTTTTGTTCCAACATTAATTCATCAACAACACCGCCAACATACTCCTTGTAGAGCCCCTGAATCCCGCCCTTCAAATCTCTTGATGATATAGCTGTAGCGGTTATCCTTACGTTATTCTCTTGGTAGCGACGCTTGGAGGTATATTCCTGCTGTATTCCCAGCTTTTGTTCTGCCGTCAATGCCTTAAATTTGTCACCCAACATATTCTTCAAATACGTTAAGTCAAAATTGTGAATGACCGTTTCGCTGGAAGCTGTTGCACTTATGCCCAAAATTTTGGCTCCACCCAGCACCCAATTCGCAAGCAGACCGGTTGGTGTTAGCGCAAGCTCAAAGGTCGCAGCAGTCGCAGTATTGTCCAATTCGGAATATTTGCTGGCCTTTGATATTTCAAAACCACTATCGTGAAAACTATATTCCTTTGCCCCTCTGTCAATGCGAAAACTCAATTTGGTATTAATCAAAGAGAGGACTTCTTTTTTAAGCTCTGCCAGCCCAAAGTGATTCAAAACCTTTACAACCAAGTCTTCTGAAGAATGCGGTTTACTGCCTGCTACCTTTTGGAGATTATTGGCCAAAGTGTTTGTTGCACTCAACATGCCATTACAAAACATCCGTATTAGCCGACTGGCACTATTAAAATAACGAATAGCATTTTGACCGCCATTTTCACCAATCTCGTGGGTACCCAACTGCACATCAATATGCGACCTCAATTCATCATGCCTGAAATTGATGGCGTGCAATGACATGCGGTCTGAAAGCAAAGTGAATACCCTTTTTTGATTTTCACTGGCGGCTTGTAGCGTGCTATCTGTGATAAAAGGCCGGAATGATATCTTCCAAGTTTTATCGAACTCACTGAGCAACGCCCTGAACTTGTCAAAGCTAGTCTCAACCCCTTCGAACTCAGCAGTATCTGTGACTTCATAACTTGAAAAACTGGCATATAACCGGCGAACCAGTGAGATGATATCGAACTCACCGCTGTCTTTAATTAGGTGATTTAGAAACTCTTTTTGTTGTCTGTCAAATTCATCAAAGATGATTAAAGCATCCTGTAAAACGTCGCTAATGCGTATATTTCTGGCTATTGCGTGCCAAGGATAAAGCAGCTTGGCCGTTGTCATAAAAACGATTTGGGTGACATCGTCTTCAATTCGACTGGCAGGCAACATTTTTATCAGTATTCGATAGACTTCGCTGTCTTTGGTCATTTCAAGTTTGATAAGTTTTGCTCGAAAAATACCAAGCAATAGATTAAACAGTTTATGGTAACGCAGACTAATCTCATCGTTTAGATGGGACAAATTGGTGCTATCAATAGCCGCAACCGCCTGTTCAAGTAACCGAATACCATCTTTGGCATTTTTTACACTTTGATTTTCATTGTGATTTAAGGACTCCAATAAAGTGGCCCAATCAGTGCTGGTCAGTAATTCTAATGATGCTTTTTGGGATGGAACGAGAATGACATTGGCCAATAATTGCTGTTTACGTTGCGGAGTTAATCCTGCATCGCCCTTTATCCTTGTACACAAATCGTCATATGCTTCCTTTACATTAATTCTCAAGTTGGTCGCATAGATTATTTTTTTACCTGTATCGGCAATCAAGTGTTCGAGTTGCAACGAAGTTGCCTGGTAGGTTTTACCCAACCCGGTTTGCGCATCAACAAGGGCAATAAACCCGCCTTCTGACTGCACTGCGGCTGGGCCAGCAATGTCGTTATACGTATTTAAAAGTGCACTTTTCATTTGACCACCTGCGTTAACGGTTAACAAAATCAATCAACATTGTGTAAAGAAAAATTTGCCTTTACAAATTTGTGTTGATTTTCATTTGGTACAATTTAACGTAGACTATTAGTACATGTAAATACTGTATACACTAATATGTATCATTTTCAGGCAGGACTATGAGAGTAGACGATTTAAAATGGGACCAAATTCTCAGGTTTCGACTAATAGAAATAATTGTATTGTGGGAAGGCCGACTGACCACAAATCACCTATGCGACGCCTTTAAGATTGGCAGGCAACAGGCATCCAGAGACATTGCGAAATATAAATCGCGAATTGAGCACGAACAATTGGTGTTAGATCAAAGAATTAAAGGATACAGGCCGAGTAGCGAATTCAAGCCCCAATTGATAAAAGGCTCTCCAGGTGAATACCTGTCGTTTTTACACCAACAGCACAGTATGGACAGTTGTTTTGAATTTTTTAACTGGGGAAGTGCAGAATCAGAAATACTAACGGTGCCCGCCCGGGCTGTTTCACCGGCCATTGTACGAAACCTGATCACCGCCGCCAGAGAATGCCGAAGAGTCGATGTGGGATATATTTCGCTGACGACACCCGTTTTGAGAGATAGAGTTATCACGCCCCATACCATAATATTTGACGGAGTGCGCTGGCATGTCAGGGCGTATTGCGAAGAAAAAACAAGATATATCGACCTTGTTTTGAGCAGGTTTAGAGGTGAAGCAGAGCTTATGGACAAGTCAAAGCATGGTCGTGCCGGTGACACTGATTGGCATGAGATGGTAGAGCTGCTGATAATTCCAAACCCGCACTTAACTGACGTACAACAAGATATTGTCGCGACGGATTACAATATGGTTGATGGCAAACTGGCGCTTAATATTCGGCAGCCTCTGCTGATGTACTACAAGAAGCGGTTTAACGTTTGTGAAGATCAAAAACTTTTGGAGGAAAAGCCGACAGAGTATCAATTGACTGTGGAACAAAGTGAATAGAACTACCAAAAGGCATACAAAAACAATCCGATGAAGAGATAAATTTAATGGACAGAGCGGAATACAACGAATCTATCAAAGACAAAATAGGCAGAGCAAGAGCAACCTTGTTCACACTCCTTATTTTTCCTATGATCATTTTTTCGTACCTCGTAAATGAGTCGAGTGAAACCCAAAGGGGAGTGATGGTAGGCGATATCGGCAGAATCGATCATAAAATTGACCGTGTAGTCAAAGACTATAAAATCTACAACGAGTACATCACATCATATTACGGCCTAAATTCAACTGAAACTTGTGACATTGCCAGCCTAAAAACTGACTCTATTAATGATTTATTAAAAAAGCAATCCGCTTGTCGTGGCGCACTGCGAAACTCGAAAGCAGCACTAGAGCTTCAATTAAAAAAAGCTAATTTCGATGCTACAAGTGAGAGATCAGTTAAAGAAAAGGCGCTTTTTTCAAACAGTGATAAATCATTGTCCGCACTTGGCCTCCATTTGCGCGGTATATACTGGAACTTACCCAAACACGGCTTATCGTCATGGGATCCAATAACCAAACTGGCAGAAGTGCCACAGAAGGATACGATCTCAGTGGCTGGCGTTGCACTGAAGCAGTCTGCGGGCACAATAATATTGCCGATAGTAATACTTGCATTGCAAATATACTTATTGAGTATTGCTGGCGAAATCGCAGCTAGCATTAAAAATGGTTGTGAAATATCAAGGGGGTTTATATTTTTCCATCAAGGCCAGTTAGGAAGCTCTTTAGGTCTTGCGTGGATTACTATCCCACCGATGACGTTTTGGGCAACCCACCAACTACAATTCCGCGATAGCCCCATTCAAATATCAGTGTTTCACATTATCTTTTCAGCCATTCTGTCGCTTGTGGCCGGGTATAAGTTCATCAAAGCACGAGATGCTGCTTTGTCATCAGCCTTACCACCACCCCCGGAAGAGGATTACGTTGACTACCTGACTTAAAAACACCAATTTGGGAACCTATGAACTCCCTGCTTGTGAGAGTGGTAGTTAAAACTCTCCTTTGGTGGAGCCATCCGGCAACGACCTCACGGCTTTGTTTTGACCATTAAGTTCCGAACATGAGCTATTGGGGTGACTTCAATACTTGCTGACGTATAGTTTGACTGAGTAGAATTTCGAATTCACGCGGAGATAGTTTTGTGCTTTGTACTGTACTTAAGGCTGCGAACTTTTCTTTATCTGCTGGTGTTTGCAGCAACAGTGAAATGGTTACCATTGTATATTATGTTAGACTCAGGCGGAGCTTACGCCATTATCTTGGTAGATGTCCTGTCATGCTGCGAGCCTTTTAATGTCAACCTTTTACGACTTTACTGCGGTATCTGGTGGTAAATCTGCTGAACCTGTTCCATTACCAGTATGTGGCGCTTCTTTGTTTTTCATCGCCTGACAGTATTTACTTTCAAATGATTCATCGGGTGGAAAATCACCGCCGTCAGCTCCACTGTTGCCACTATAAACCGAGTTTTCACAGTCTATTGACTGCGCTTGCGCACTTTCGTTAATTTGCGCAACCTCAGCTTGCGCATTTGCGCTAGTTTGCCCGACAGCATCGTTTTTGAGATAGATTGTCAGCGAAACACCGGCGACAATTACAATCATCGCAATATTTTTTATTTTAAACATTGGTATCAATCCTAAAATAGTAACTTCAAATTCTCACCAGAATTCTGGCAAAGATAAAAAAACCGCCAAGCAACTTGGCGGCATAAAATCAGCAAAATCCGCTGTTACGACTATCCATTTAGACAACCACAAGGTGACAAGAGAATAAAACACCTTGATTGGAACGCACTATAAACGGGTTAAATATGAAAGTAAATATTACAAATAGGTTATTTTAATTGTAATATTTAAGTTGACCTCGCTTTTTCTTGCAGTCATGCGAGTTGCAGCGTTAACCGGTAATATTCATAGGGGTTTGGTTGAATGCGTATAAAAAATACCATCGGCAGCAGGATTGCCGCCACCAGAAAACGTTTGGGGCACAACCAAACAGCATTGGCAAGATTGGTTGGCGTTTCGGCGCAATGCGTCCAGCAGTGGGAGCGTTGTGAAACTACACCTAGAGGCAAGAACCTCAATAAGTTGGCTGCAACACTACAGGTCGCGGCGCAATATATACAATTTGGGACTGCGGATAATGGCGAGATCTTCAATGGTACTGTCGATGAATATAAAGCCGCCTTTTATCGTTCAAAGGGTTTTGAAAAGGACTATCTTGCCTCGGTTGAGCAGTTGCTGGCTGCGGGTTCTCAGATGGGTTGGTTGGATAAAGACTTAAAAACCAAAGCCAAATCTTTGGCTGACTTTGGGCTGTTGGCCCTGTGTTCAAACAGCAAGCAACGATAAATATGCCGTTATGGCAACATTGCAATCATTTTCCCGTAGTGATAGTGTAAGTTTAACTTTCAATATTATTGCTATTTTGACAATGACAGAAGCACAGTTAGAATCCACCCTGGCAGATATATTAAAACACAGCCATTGCATTGACATGCTTGATGCGATAATTACGACTGCGATGCACAGCAAATATTTGCACAATCAAAAGCTGGAACAGTTACGGCCAAAGGAGATGGATGCAAATCTTGCTATTTTTGGCCTTATTCGCAAACTGGATCAAGACGAGTTGGCTTTAAGCGCCAAACGGCAAGAACTCGAACAATGGATCATGCGTGCCGAACTCGCCCATAACTTTATAGATCCAAAGTTTTATGAAGATGCAGAACAAATCCAGGAGTGGATTGACGGCATGGATATCCCCGCAAACGTGATAGATATTGGTGTCTCCCATAACACGACGAAGGAAGGCCTGTTTGCCGAGGGCACCTTACGCCGCGAAGTTTCACGCAAAGCGCTGCGCACTTTTTTTGGCAAAGAGCGAGTCTTGAACATCTATTTGGCGTTATACAACGAAAAGCGTGGCACCAATCCAGACAAAGTTAAGCAGCATTATTGATTTAAGTTGAGCAGGTTTCGCGATACACTATAGGCCAAATTCTGTATAGGAAACAGCCCCAAGTGAATGAGGAAAATACTGTAGGCAGACGTATTAGTGATGCCCGTAAGCGCCTTGGCTACAATCAATCAGAACTGGCGCGGCAGTTGGACGTCACACCCCAGTGCATTCAACAGTGGGAACGAAACGAGACAACGCCCAGAGGCAAAAACCTTAAAAAGCTGGAACTAGCCTTACAAATATCGGCTCAATATGTTTTGTTTGGTACCGCCGATAAAGGCGAGGTTATCAAAGGGACTGTCAGTGAGTATAAAGCCGCATTTTATATGTCCAAAGAATTTGAAAGGGATTATCTGGCATCAATAGAAAGTCTGGTTGCCGCCGGTGCAAAAATGGGCTGGTTTGGTAAAGGCGTACAACTAAAATCCAGAATAAAGTCGTTGACCGATTTTGGTTTACTGGAGATCCGCTCAAACGAAGACAAGCAATAATTTGCAGGTGCATTGGGTGTCTCCCATTGCACCGCACCAACTTGTTAACCCCAATTTCCTACCGTTCTCCTGAACTTCAGTATTTTCACAATGACGTCTAGCGGCTAACTTTTCCTCATTAATTCAAAATCATTTGCGCACCAGCGCAATCATACCCAATAGCTTTCAATCTATTTTATATATTTTTCAATTTAAAGTTATACTTTCAATTAATTGCTGTTAATATTCATTTATAAATAGTATCAAGCTAATTGACGATGAGGCCTGTTTATGACGACTGACAAAATTAAGACCGCAGCTCACAACCTCTATTTACTGAATGCCGATGATATCGATGCCTGCATTGATATAGTCTGGTATGGCGTAGATGAGCGTATAAAGTGCCCGGCGACAAAGCCCTTAATTAAAAAGCTAGCCAACTACATTGCGAAACAGGCGTATGGTGGTGCTATTCCATTATCACATTTGTCGATGGACCAAAAACTCTCCATGCAAAAGTACGAAAATTTGGCGATTGAGGTTATACCCTTAGGCGAATTGTCTGCGACAACGTTTGAAAAAGAAACTAAAGCGACCGAGTAAATGAAGGTGCTCAATACGCATCAGTTGGCACCAAGCGAATTAAATAAAGGTTTTTTGAAGCCAGAAAAATCACTTTATTACGGTGGAAAAGCAAATTACCAACAGACCATTACGAACAGCGTAATAGCCAAGAAGATGAGAGCAGGGCAAGTATAATGGTGACTCCTAATGAATAAGCGCAAGACATACACAAAAGAATTCAAATTGGATGCCATCAACTTGGTATTGGAGCAAGGCTATACAATAGCCGACGCAGCTAGGCAACTGGAGATCCCTGCTCCTATGTTGAGCCGGTGGATAAATGAAAGTAAACAACGCGGCGAGCAAGCTTTTGTAGGAAGCGGCAGAATAGCATCCGACCAGGAAGAAATCAAAATACTCAAAGCCCAAGTACAACAGCTGAAGATTGAAAGGGATACATTTAAAAATGCCACGGTACTCCTTGCAAAAGAAACATAATAAAGACGGATAACCTGAGGACAAACCAAACAATTTATGGGCTAGAAATGAGTGAAAAAGTCATTAAAGTCGTAACGGGAATATCTGAATCAGAACAGCTAAGCAGCTTTCAAAATGCCTCATTACATCAAGCAGGTAGTGGGGTCACATGTTCAATTGCAGTCACACCTGACTATCCTGAAAATCTAAAGTCGCAGGATGATATCGCTGCGCACCTTAAATCATCTTTTCAACATCTGGCCGACTTTGGGTGGCAGATCGAGATACAAACAATCTGCAAGGTGAAGTTATTGGCTTCCTTGCCAAACTCAATTGTTTTACCCCTTCGACTTCAGTTGATCCAAAGCATTGAGTCGAATAATCGCGTGCGGTGTTTTCAATTTAATAAAATCGCCTGTTTTATCAACATCGGTGATCGGCAGGTATTTATCTGTGAACTCTTTGCCGTCCATAAAATCTTTGGTTTTGACTTTGTACTCTTTTATAACAAACCGTCCTTGTTTATCGTTATAAACCGCATCAACAATTTGCGTAAAATTGTCTTTAGGTGTAACTGCAAAAATAAATGCATTGGGCTGGTACCAGAAATACTCACCGTATACCTGAGCGGACTCCTCACGGGTTTTACCCCGGCCATACTCAGCCTTGTTGTAATCGCCTGGGGGGTATACCGGCAAACCTGCATTTGATGAAACCCTCAACAAAGTAACAGCTTTGGGTTTAAAATGTTTTTGAGCAGCCAATGTACGGTTTTCCATTGCCTTTTTGGTGACATCATAAACCACCGCAACACCGATTGGTCGCCCATACTCAGACTGGTCATAGCGGGCTTCCCATTGTTGATAGGCAATAAAACGCCCATCAGGTGACATGGCGGCAAAAAGAGTCCTAAAGTTGTCAATTAGCGTTCCTGTTGTATTATCAAACACGACCACATTGTACGTGCCACTATCTTCCATGATCACAGTGAGTTTGTTATCAAAAATTGCTGCATCTTGCAATCGCTTACCTTTGGATATGCGATGTTCAAAACTCGGTTTTGCGCTTTGGGCATTGAGATAAACAGCCAACGTATCGCCGCCTGCATTATTTCCATCACTAATGTAGGTTACTTTAATACCATTTACGTATACTGTATCAATGTATTTTTCAAGCCCGGCAGTACTGGTAAATGAGCAAATACAAAAGACTGCCAATAATAAGTATTTCATATGTGTGAACCTCATGGCAGCAATTTAATGGTTTTGGCACTAGCGGTAAGATCTGTAAAGATATTACATCCTGTTTCAGTGCTGGTATAGTTGTCTAACTGCGTATCTGTACAGACGGGACAATAGTCTGTAACTGTTTTAATACCAAAGCCCTGTATGTAAACTTGGTCGCCACAACTTAAATTTGGATTATTTGGCCGGGCTGCTACTGTGCTATTGCCCAGAGCATAACTCGCACCGCAACCAGGCGTAATAGCCGTTTTATCCCTGAAAGTGTTTTCAATCGCGTCCGAAGGTGCATTTGACACCGATTGACAAAATTGATCCCACTGTACAGCGCCGTATAGGCTTGTATTACCACTGCCATTTAGCACAACTCGATCTTTAAACCGTATTGGCAAGTCCAAGGTGCGGTATGTTGCGCCAGGGTTGAAACATTGCGAAATACCCAGAGTTTCGGTTGTTACATATGACCTGGAGTCACCATCTGCACCACAATCAGTACCATTTTGACTTGGTGTATTGTACTGGCTGTGCCTATAATCACCGAGTATTTTAAACTTGTGCTGAAACTGTGTTTGCACAGTAGTTTGCCGCACTGTCCAAGTGGCACGAACGTGATGAAAGGTTGTATTGTCGGGTAAATTATTCATCGTAAAGTGAAACGAATGAGTACCGCCGGATTTGGTACCTTGCGACAGCAAGTATGTGCTGGAACCATCTGCCTGAACCAGTACCAAGGTAAAAGTGCCCGATACATTATTGGGCACTAATCTCACACTGATACTATCTTGCGTGATGTCGGCGCTTTGAATCGTTACCTTAGGTGGCAATACGTTGACCGCCATTGAAGCGTGACCAACAGTGCCTGGCAAAGCGTTATTGATAGGCAAAGCATTAAGTGGTGCAAACAAGTTAGTCGGCTGTATGTAGTTACAACCCGGCAGTGCACAATCATCTTCGATAGTACATTTACAGTCGCCGTAAACATCAACAGAGTGAGGCCCGGGATAATCAAAAATGACTTGTTGCAAACCACTGTAGTTTCGTCCAAACCAAGTACTGCCATACTGGTTTCCAACTCTGAACTGATACCAAGGTTCACACGAAAATGTTTCAGATGAAATGACATCATAACTACCTGTTTGGCCAACATAGAGTGAGTCGTCTCCATCCATTTCCAAAAAATAAAACCCACATGCGCCCGGGTCACAATTCACGGTTTGAAATTCTGGCGGCAACACAAAACTATTGCTGGGCTTATCAAACGCCAGTTGGCTACTTTTTAGGGTTTCCAACGCATTGTATAGCCTGCGGCGTTTGTCTGCCGATTGAACCGCTGTGTCAGGTGGAATAATACCGTTACCATTGACCAACGATAAGACGCCAAGTTTCTCATCCCATTGGATATGCGGCCATGGCGTGATTAGGGTTCTGGTGTACAGGGTAGTATTTAAACTATCGTCTTGTTTAACGAGGGTTATTTGTGCTGTACGATTATCTAATTGATGACGCAAGTCTGGTTCACCCACAGCATATTTGTACTCAATAGGCTCACTTGCACCATCGTTGACAGTGGTCAAACGGCCAAAGCGGTCATAACCGTATTCGATGCGGTCTTCGCCGTGGGTAACAACCGATGGATTGGTTTTGTCGGCATAATCCACACTCATTGCAATCTCAGAATTGAGCAGGT
>JABSOG010000191.1 GCA_013216025.1 Algicola sp.
AAGTCATAACAGGCTTGGCTGTTGCCACTATTACATTTGGCGCCCAGTTCGCTGCATGACAGTGCGTGAGGTACGGCGGATGCTGTGCTCAGTCCAAGACCCAAACCTAATGCCAAGATAATTTTGCTGATTTTTGTTGATTTCATTGTTACTTTCCTTCCATTTTATACGATTTATGTTGTTCTTTTAAAGCTTGATGCGTTGTTGGCGAATTAACAGTTGCTCGGGTCGAGTTCACACACGTTACATTTATAACGGTCAAAGTCATAACAGGCTTGGCTGTTGCCACTATTACATTTGGCGCCCAGTTCACTGCATGACAGTGCGTGAGGTACGGCATATGCTGTGCTTAGTCCAAGACCTAAACCTAATGCCAAGATGATTTTGCTGATTTTTGATGATTTCATTGTTATTTACCTTTCCATTTATACTAAGTTGATGCTGCTGATTCGTGTCTGAATCAATTGCTTCGGTTATGTGAAGCGGTCAGTTAATGGCCGAATTCGGAGCGAATGTTAGCGGCTGGTGAAAAAAGTGTCAATCTTTTATTTCTAAAAATATCGTTATATTTCAACATGTTAATATCCGGACATTTGCAATGGTATCAAAGATACGCCATAAACCTGTTAAAAACTTGCCTTTTAGTTTCGAAGCAAAATTCAGGTAAGTCTTTTTAATTCAGCTGGTTAGGTGTGTTATTGTGATGGTTAAGGCCATTGGCCTAATTTTTACAAGTGATTTGTTAATGGTGGTTAATTAGCGAGCAAAAAAAGTGGCAGTGAAATTGGTGATTGTTGGGCTTATTTTATCACTTCGAAGTTTTCAATTTGATAAAAACACTCGTCGTCAATGATATCGGCATTCCAGTCAGAGCTGATGAGGTTGGGAAAACCATATTGCCAGTGGTATTCAATGTTTGTTCTGTGGGCTGTTTGAATACTTTTTTGTGCGTGGGCAAATGCATCAGTGATTAATACTGTTGCACCGCCGAGTACATACATGACTGCTTAGAGGTTGTTGGTGTTGAGCATGAGTTAATCACCTTGTTTAGTGTTCTTGACAGTTCACCGTACCGGCCATTGTCAAAGTCCCTTTTCGTCTCAAATGCCCTAGTCTATAAAAACCTGAGCAACTATTGTGGCTGCTTTACTATATCAGGTAATATCCAGCTGTCATTACCATCATCATCACCATCAACACCAAATTCAAAATATTCTGCAGTAGGTCCGTACAACCTAAACAATACAAAGATGCCTTTATCGATATCAGTCTGATCATATGGTGCTGTGTCAATCCAACAATGTTTTATCGTAAGCGTATTCTCTAGCTGTGGGTTTGTCGGACCAAAATGAATATGGCAATGAGTATGAATAGGTGTAAGAGCCAGCGAATAAGAGTTAATACTTGGCGCATCAGTGAGAGTGAGCTCAGTGTAAAACGCATCACGGCGCAACATCGAGCGCGAAGAGGCATCGTAAATTACTAAGGACCAAAAGTCTTCACAAGGTACTGGTAGTGGCACTTTTAAGGTGTAGTTTTCCTTCGCTACTAAATACGTTTGACTAGCATCCTTCAAACCGAGCAAATACTGGGAGCCTTCTCCAACCATAGGGACGCACATGGCGGGTGTACACACCGTGGCGATATAAGAGAAATAGGCGCGTTTGTCGATATCCACATAACCGTCTGGTGCGAAATTTTCATCGCCACCGATAAAGGCTTTTAGCCACTGCGGGTTTACCGCTGGTTCTTCAAGGTTATAAATATATTTGTCTTTATCCTGCGAAGCGTAACTATTCGCCCGTGCCATGGCCCCCGCTGCTTCACAAACGTCTTCAAAAAACACTTGATCATCCATTGGGTCAAAGTCGCCGTCAGATCGAATACCGATAGATGCCAGCGTAAAACGCTCTAGATCTGAAATGGCGTTTGGTGCCTCTTCTTTAATCAGGGTATTTAAATCGCTAAAAAAGTCTATATCATCGGAGTGTATGGTAGTGATTGCATGCTTGGAAATATCGACTAGATGGGTCTCTCGTTGGATTTCTTGGTCGGCTTCACTATAGGGATACAGTTTAAGTGAGTCGAATTTCGCCGACGCTGCCGCAATATCTTCCGTAGACATGCTTTTAATTTTAGAACGCAAAATAAGCCATACGCCATAGGTCCGGGATTTTGCAGTATAGTAGTTTTTCTCATCCGGCAGGCCAATAGGATCATAATCGGGTGGGTAAATCAAAAATTTTCCCCCTTTGCCCTTGTCTGGACCCGGGCCACCAACATCTTCAATAAAACGCATCCACATATCATTAAAAGTCCCCAACATGTCTGCGGGTGCTTCTACCACCGTAGGGCCCCACGCTTTTAGGTCTAAAAAGGTGTACGCATAAACTGTATCGGTATTAGCTGTCAGAAACAATGCACGGGAGTCCATCAATGTTTCAAACCTCAGTACCACATTGGGTTTAGAAGCGCTGATAATAGTGCCCTGACCATCGTTATACTCAAAATCCGCTTGGCCCTTGCGCGCCGAATACATAGACATTGCCGGGATATTTTGCTGAAAAGCTTCAATGGCACGAAAATAACGCCGCCATTCAAACAGGTCTATTGCTGTCTGTTCGGTTGGAAATCCCCCCTCAAACTCAAGCGGCCCCAATTTAGTCTCTAGAGTTCCCGAGCCGATAAAGGTGGGTTCATCTATGACTGTCGGTATTTTCGACTTTTTTATTTTTTTCAATTATTTCTCCGGATTTTCTATTTTAAGTGCAGAGAAAAAAGCGTAGTTTATGTTTGCGATTTAGGCAAATACCTATTCCTGTCGGGACGCATTGCTTGGCCACTGACCCAATATAAGTCGCTATTTGACCAAAATGATTAAGACACACATGACGGTAATAGCTCAGATAAAATTTTCCCTTTAAAATCAATGAAGTGCATATAGAATAAAAAAACTTCGAATAAATTTCTCTTAAGGTGTAATAAATCCTCAAGCCTGCCACTAAAGTAAACGAGAAAACAAAAATTAACGCACAAGATGTAGGGTTTATGACGAGTGATTTTTATATAACACAGATATTACCTTTTGCCCCGATCATCATAAAGATTTGTCGGGCTTATACCAATAATCAGACTGATTTTGAAGATTATTATCAAGAGGTGTGTTTGCAGGTTTGGCGCAGCAAAGACAGCTTTCGTGAACAATCTCAATGGTCTACCTGGATATATCGGTTGAGCCTGAATGTCTGTATGACTTATTTAAAAAAGACCAAAAACAGTCCGCAGCAATTTGCTTCGGACAGTTTGCCTGATGAAGTGGTTGATGGCTCTTACCGGGCTGATGGCTCTCAAAAAGCGGATGGCTCTGGTGCTTATCAAGAGGACTCAATCAATCGGCTTTATGACGCCATTCGCCATTTGTCAGAGATCGACAGAGCGGTGATCTTGCTCTATCTCGAAGAGAAGTCTTATCAAGAAATTGCCGACATAACCGGCACCAACGCCAACAATGTTGGGGTGCGCATCAAACGCATCAAGCAACGCTTAAACAAATTACTAAATATAAAGGAAGCATAAATGAAACAGTCTATTGAACACATTTGGAAAAAAGGATTCGTCGATAACAATTCACTGGTCGCCCCAAAAGTGAATGATTTGTACAATCAAAAAACCAAAAGTATTGTCGATGAAATGCAGCGCATGTTCGACGTTAACCTCAAGGCCATTGTCGGTGGTGCACTGATATTTTTGGCCGTCTCTTTCTTCTTGGGATTTCCCTTGTTTGGTCTTTATGCCTCGGCTTTGTTGATCATGCTGGTGGTGGTTGGTAGAGAAGAAGCTCAAAAGCTTGAGCAGGCCAATAAAAACGTCAACTCTTACGAATATCTCAAGACTTTTGATAGTTGGTTAAAAAATGTGATTGCTCGATATACCCGCCTGTATACCTTCTTTTATCCGGCACTGTTTGTCGGTATTATCTTGAGTATGCGAGCCAGCGAGGCGGCGCAAGAGTTGATTGATGGTGCGATGACCAAATTTCCGGACATGACGATGATTATCGGCACTCCGTTGGCCGTATGGATTGGCAGCGCAGTGATCACGGTATTGCTAACCTTATGGGCACCGACTTTGTACCGTTGGGATATGAATATAGTTTACGGTGGTGTAATGAAAAAGCTTGAAGAATTGCTGGCCGATATGGAAGAGCTGAGAAAGGGCTGAACTTTATCAGTCATAAATGGTCTCTCATCAGGTGCAATATGTCATTTTTTAGGAGTTCCATTTGATTAAGCTCGTTGTATATCCCGTTTTAGTGGCGTTGATAGGATGGTATTCCATCAACACCAGCCACGCCGACCCGTTTGATATCAGTACATTACAGGTTGGTATCGAACATGTTGATGGCATGGCTCTTGACGATTTTAACGGGGATAACGCTCAGGATATTTTGTTGGTTGGGCGTGATGCCAGCAAACAAAAGCAGCTGCAAATCATCACTTTGAATCAAGGAAAGCCGGTAAAGTATCAGGCCGAGGTGGTGACACTCGATAATGCGGTGTTATTTTTTGACACCGCCAAACTGGCCGGAAACGACAAGCAGACGCTGCTGTTTCTTCAGCCTGGTAGGGTGATGCGATATGACGTCGCCGATAAAAAACTTCATCTGCTGCTCAATGTCGACACCATTTACCGCCACTCTGTTCAGCAAACCACTGCCCTTAGTCAATTGACCTTCGCTATCGATATTAATGGCGATGGGTTATCTGACTTTATTCTGCCAGACTTCAAACAAAACTGGGTATTCATCCAACGCCCCGAAGGCGGGTTTGCTGCGCCACAGGCGCTGGAGGTTTTGGCCGAAATGCGTTTGTTCAGAAATAAAAGTGCGGTGTATGCCGGCAGCCCGGTGTTTTTGGCTGATTTTAATTTTGATGGTGAAGCTGACCTGATTTTTCGTAGCAAGTCTGATTTGTTGGTGTTTTTTCAACACGAGGGCGTGTTTACCACCAAAGCGAAAAAAGTGACTTTGGACTTGGCTTTGCCGTTGACAGACGATTATGACGATTTAAACAAAGACCATTCTGACAAAGTCACCCACAGTTTTTTTCGGCTGAGTGATTTGAACAACGACAACATTTTGGATTTGGTGACTAAGGTCACTAAAAGCTCGGGTTTTTTTGATAAATCCAGTCAATATCAATTCTATTTTGGGAAGGAAAGCGGTAGAAAGAGCAGTAAGAAAAGCGATAGAAAGAGTGAAGTTGAATTTCCCCAAAAACCTGATTCGGTGATCTCTTCCGAAGGGTTACAGTTTGAATTGACGCTGGTGGACATTAATGGCGACAACACGCTTGATTTGGTCAGTCCTTCTTATGAATTAGGGGTCGGGTCTATTATCTCTTCGTTATTTTCTAGCTCTGCCGATTTGGATGTGATGTTTCATCCGCTGCACAATGGTACTTATCAAACCAAGGCCAACCTAGAAAAAGAGTTGACGGTAGATTTTGATTTAAGCTCAGGCCAGCAGGTGTATCCTTTGCTTAAAATCAGCGACTTTGACGGTGATGGTCACAAAGATTTGTTGTTGGGTCATGGCAGTAAAAAAATATATCTGTATAAAGGGGTAAACGGCGGCCGTTTGTTTGCCAAAAGGTCACAACGCTTTAAAATTCCTTTACCTCGTGATGGCCATTTGGTGACACATAAAGATTTGAATAACGATGGCAAAACCGACTTGGTTATTCGTTACGACAAACTCGATGGCCAAGGGCTTGGCAATTCAATGAAAATTCTTTTGGCGCGGTAACGTAAAGAGTGGAAATTGGGCATGGATTACCTATGCTTTTCAATACCCTGTTTTCAATTATCTCCGACTTTATTGGAGATGGCGCTGGATCTTAGGTTTGAGCGATAGTCTTGAATTACAAAATCAAAATCGACAGTTAAAACAAACCATCGAAGCGATGCGTGAGGCGCTGGACAACAGTTTTTTCGAGAAAAATCGGGCCGTTGGCGAAGTTAAGTCGAAAATGAGTGATGAGTTGCACCAACTCAAAGAAACGGTGGCCAAATTGCGCGGTGAACTTGAGAGCAAGTTTCATGAAAAACATCAGGCGGTTCAGGCCACTTCGGCCCAGTCAAAAAGTGAGATTACACAGTTAAAACAAACCATTGCCGCTTTGCGTGATGAGCTAGAGGCGGCTAATATTAAAAAACACGAAGCTGTGCAGCAGGTGATCGTCGCCAGCAATAACGAATTGACTCAACTGCGCGAAACCATTGTCAGTTTAAGAGATAAGTTGGAACATCAGTCATGAGCAGCAGCTTTCACAAGGCCCTCAACAACGAAGATGAACCCACGCAGCTGTTGCAACTGCTGTACGACATCAACAAATTAATCGCCACCAAAGATACCCTCAACGAAGTGTTTGAAACACTCGCCGAACTGGCATCAAAAGAAACGGGGGCGCAGCGCAGTACGGTGTTTTTGCATGATGCTCAAAGCGGTGAGTTGTTTTCGCGCTTTGCCCAGGGTGAGCACCAACGCGAGATTCGTTTGCTCGACAACGAGGGCATTGCAGGTCATGTTTTTCAAAGCCGCGAAGGGCTGATTGTTGATGATGCTTACCAAGACTCGCGCTTTAATCCCGAAGTCGATAAAGAAACTGGATTTAAAACCAACGAATTGCTCTGTGCGCCGATTATTACCGTTAGGGGCGAGATCATTGGCGTCATTCAGTCAATAAACTGTAACCACGGAAAATTCAATCCTGCCGACATGCATTTGATTGCGACTATCGCCACTCAGGTGGCGATTGTGGTGCAGGGTTTTCAAACGGTCGAACATTTAAATGCCGCGCGCACCAAAGAGCTTGAGTTTATCAATATAGTCTCCGAAACCACCTCTATGTTGGAGTTGGGGCCGTTGCTGCAAAAGGTGATGGGTGAGGCGACTCGAATGCTCAATGCCGAGCGGTCGACTTTGTTTTTAAACAACGAAAAAACCAACGAATTATGGTCTCAGGTCGGGCAGGGGCTCGATACCATCGAAATTCATTTTCCTAACCACTTGGGTATTGCTGGTGCAGTATTTACCTTGGGCCACACCATCAACATTCCCTATGCTTATGCCGATTTGCGCTTTAACCCGGCGTTTGATAAATCCACCGGCTTTTTCACCCGTTCGATTCTGTGCGTGCCGGTGATCAACAAAGAAGGCAAAACCATTGGCGTGACGCAAGTGCTGAACAAGCTCGGCGGGGTATTTAACGAAGAGGACGAATCACGGCTCAAGGCGTTTACGGCGCAAATTTCGATTGGGTTAGAAAACGCCAAATTGTTTGATGATGTGCAAAACATTAAAAACTACAACGAGAGCATGTTAGAGAGTATGTCGAACGGCGTCTTGACCATGGATTCGGACCTGAACATCGTGACCATCAACAAGGCGGGGCTTGAAATTCTTAATCTGGCGCACGCCGAGGTGGTGGGTCAACCGGCTGATGGCATCTTTAATGGTGACAACAGTTGGTTGTTGGACAAGGTCAAGCAAATCGATGTTGATGGTGACGTTGAGCATTTTGTCGATAGTGAAATGGATTTTGGTCAGCGGGTCAAATCGTTGAACATCACGCTGCAACTGTTGTATGACAAAGAGCGAAAACCGATGGGGACTATGTTGTTATTTGAAGACATTAGCACCGAGAAGCGGGTAAAAGCGACGATGTCACGTTATGTTGATGCCCAATTGACCGAACAATTGATGGCCGATGGTGGTGATATTCTGGGTGGGCAAGCCTCCGAGGCGACGATTTTATTTTCGGATATTCGTGGTTTTACGTCTATTTCTGAAAGTTTGGGACCGCAAGAAACGGTCAGTATGCTCAACGAATACTTTACCTTGATGGTTGATTGCATTCAAAAAGAAGGGGGAATGCTCGACAAATTTATCGGTGATGCCATTATGGCGGCGTTTGGTATGCCGGTGTCTCACGACGACGACCCAGATCGCGCGGTGCGTACGGCCATTGAGATGATGCGCCAGTTACAGCAATATAATCGTGATAACCTAAAAAAGGGCAAGCAGGCTATTGATATTGGTATTGGCATCAATACCGATGTTGTGGTATCGGGCAACATCGGCTCGCACAAACGCATGGATTACACCGTCATCGGTGATGGGGTGAACTTGGCATCAAGGCTTGAAAGTGCGTGTAAGCAATATAAAGCCAGAATTTTAATCAGCGAAAACACCGCCAAGCAACTGCGCGGCACCTACCGAATGCGCGAAGTTGACCGAGTGGTCGTCAAAGGCCAAACCAAACCCGTGGCGATTTTTGAAGTGTTGGAATACCACAACGAAGAAAGCTTTCCTCAAGCGATGGAAGTGATAGGCCACTTTAAAGATGGCATTCAAAAATATCGACTCGGTGAGTGGGATAGCGCAATTGCCGCTTTTGAGCAGGTATTGGCGCTTAACAGGCAAGACGCCTTGACCGAGATTTATATCGAACGTTGCCATTACTTTAAAGATAACCCGCCCAGCGATGATTGGGATGGGGTTTGGCGGATGACTTCGAAGTAGGCGGGGCTTTGTTAGGGGCTGGTGATGACTGGTAGTAAGGCTTCGACTAGCTATTGTGTTGTCTACCAGCCACCACCAGCCGGGGAAAGAGCAGATTGCAAAAATGGGAATCGCTTGGAACGCTTGCGTTCCCAGTTTTGTCAACTGCTCTATCCCCCTTGCTAGCCTCCGTTACTCCAGCCCTTTAAACTTGAGCCTCCGTTCCACCAGCCCACAACGAAGCCCCCTCCATAACACCGCCCTTATCGACGCCAAACCGATGGGTTACGGCTCGTACCTCGCCTAAAGGTTGCCAGCTCCCGGCGCAACCACCTCACTTACATCCATGTAAGCGACCCATCCTCCGTATGAGGTTTTCCGGAATATTAACCCCTCCTTCGAGCTTAAGCTGTGCTTAAGTTTTAAATGCCATAATCCAATCATTGAATATAGAGTGACTTATTTTTAGAAGCCACTAAACTATCCATTGAGATGACCAAGATGACACCGACAACCTCATTCACCATTAAAGAGCCACACCATCATGCGATTGCTATTAGTTGAAGATGACCACAGCCTGGCCCAAGGTCTGGTTAAGGCATTAAGCTTTGAAAGCTTTATTGTCGATCATGTCGCAACCGGTCGCGAAGCTTTGCATGTGGCCGCCAGCGATGAAATCAATATCGTTATTCTCGATTTAGGACTACCCGATATGGATGGCCTGGAAGTACTCAAACGTCTGCGCTCCCACAACAAGCAGCTGCCGGTATTGGTACTGACCGCCCGAGTTGAACTCGACGACCGGGTCGCAGGTCTTGACCTAGGTGCCGATGACTATCTGGCCAAACCCTTTGATATGCCCGAATTGCTGGCCCGTCTGCGGGTGATAGAACGACGACTGGGCACCTCGTTTTCTAATGATTTGCAAATCAAAGACGTCTCGCTCAACACCGCCAGTCATACGCTGACTTCTGGGAACGAGCCGTTAAACGTCTCTCGTAAGGAGTTTATGGTATTAAAAGCGTTGATGGAAAACGCCGGTAAAATTCAAACTCGTGAACAGTTAGAAACCAAACTTTATGCATGGGGTGAAGAGGTTGCCAGCAATGCGGTGGAGGTTCATATTCATCATTTGCGTAAAAAGCTGCCCAACCAGTTTATTAAAACCATTCGTGGTGTTGGTTACATTGTGAATAAATCATGAGATCGATTCGCCGTAGTTTGGTCAGTGTGATCATTGCCACCATGACGTTGGTGAGCTTTTACGCGGCATTGCAAGGCTACCGCTCTAGTATGAAACAGGTAAACCAGCTGTTTGATGCCGAGTTACAAACCTACGCAGCTTCACTGAAAATGGCGGCCAACCAACGGGGTGTGCTGCCAATGCCAGACAACACCACCGTGGCTTTTCAGGTGTTTAAAGACAACACATTGGTGTTTCGTTCAAACAATGCCCCCGACCAACAGATCACGGCTTTTAACCAAGGTTTTTCTGACAAGAATTTTGCCCGTTCACGATGGCGAACGTTCACCCAATTTCATCAGCCTCTGGGCATTTGGGTGGTCGTCGCCCAGCGCTGGGACAAACGCTTTGAGCTGGCCGAAGGTATTACACTGGCTTCAGTTTATCCTACCGTATTGAGCCTGCCGTTGATGGCCATCTTGATTTGGCTGATTGTCACCCAAGGCCTGCACTCGTTAAAAAGCATTGCCAAACAATTGCAGCATAAAAAAGCCGATGATTTGGAGCCAGTGACCATCAACCGTATTCCGCTGGAATTAAAGCAGATCATCGAAACCACCAACGCCTTGTTCCATCGCCTTGATGAGGCTTTCTCGAGAGAAAAACGCTTTGCCAGTGATGCCGCTCACGAACTCAAAACCCCGCTCAGCGTATTGAAGATCAACGCCTATAATCTATCCAAGGCGCAAACCACCCACGAGGATATTGCCCTGTTTGATGCCGGAGTCGAGCGCATGAGTCATGTTATTGACCAAATTCTAGCGCTCTATAAAACCTCTCCCGAGCAATTTGATGCCAGTCTTGAACCCACAGACTTGTACGCTTTATGCCAGAACAGCATTGCCCAGTTATATCCGCAAATAGATGCCAAAGATCAACATATTGAGTTGCACGGCCAGCGCAGCATTATCAACGCCCAGCCCTTTTCCATCGCCACCTTATTGCAAAATCTGGTGAGCAATGCCAGCAAATATACCCCAGACCAAGGTGAGATTCATCTGACTGTCGAGCAAAACGGCGAGGTGGTTGTACTGACGGTTGAAGATTCAGGCCCCGGCATTCCCGAGCAACAACATCAGCGGGTGTTAGAGCGCTTTTACCGGGTTGGTGGAGATCGCCACAATTCAGGTATTCAAGGTTGTGGTCTGGGTTTGTCGATAGTTAACCAAATCACCCGGTTGCACCATGGCACTTTGGCTTTGTCTCACTCTAAGTTTGCCAGTGGTTTGAAAGTCACGCTGACTTTGCCTGCCCCGGAGTCTCATCATGCGTAGGTGGTGGCTTGGCGGTTTAATTTTTGTGCCAGCAATGAGCTGGGGAGATCGGGAAGAATTTCACATCGAAATTCGCAATCACTTGTTTTACCCCGCCGAAATTGAAGTGCCCAGCAATACCAAAGTCAAATTGCGGATCACAAATTTTGACGATACCCCAGAAGAGTTCGACAGTTTTGACCTAAACCGCGAGAAGGTGATCTTTCCCAAGCGCACCGCCACCATTTTTATTGGCCCTCTACCCCCAGGAGAATACACCTTTTTTGGTGAATATAACCCCAACAGTGCAACAGGAAAAATAATAGTCAAGGGGAATAACGATGTTGATTAATTCGGTTGTATTATTTTTACGGGATGCCTTACCGCTGCTTTTGTTTATCAGCATCTTAAGCGCCATTATTTACCTGCGAACTCAATCACTGCGCTGGCTGATTAACGCCACCAGTTTTGGCGCGCTCGGCACGGTGGCATTGTCTGCTTTTATTGATCGGGTCAGCGAAGGGTTCGACGGTTTTGGTTTTGAACTGTTAACCGCCACCATACATATTCTGGCTTACCTCAGTGTCTTACTGTTTTTGCGTTTTCGCTCAATCGAGCTCGCCACCCTAGCGGTCAGCTTATTGCTCAGTGTCCATGGCACCAACCTGTATATTTATT
>JABSOG010000192.1 GCA_013216025.1 Algicola sp.
CTGATTCACCTCAAATCCAAACGTCCGTCGTAAAGTCTGCTTCGTCGCGGCAGCGACGACCAAACAACCAACAGCTAAACCGTCCCCCCCACTGTCATTTTATCAATCTTCAGCGTAGGCTGCCCTACGCCAACGGGCAGGCTTTGGCCTTCTTTACCACAAATACCAACGCCTTTATCCAAGCTCAAATCGTTGCCGACCATCGACACCTGTTTCATTGACTCTGGGCCATTGCCTATCAACGTTGCGCCTTTTATCGGTTTGGTAACTTTGCCGTTCTCGATTAAATAGGCTTCTGAGGCAGAGAACACGAATTTGCCTGAGGTGATGTCGACCTGACCGCCGCCGAAGTTGACGGCATAAACGCCATTTTTGACCGATTCGATGATTTCAGCTGGGTCGCTTTGACCGCCAAGCATATAAGTATTGGTCATTCGCGGGATGGGCAAGTATGCGTAAGATTCACGTCTGGCGTTGCCTGTGGGTTCAACCCCCATCAAACGGGCGTTGAGTTTGTCTTGCATGTAACCTTTGAGTATACCGTTTTCAATTAGGGTGTTTAATTGGGTTGGCACACCTTCGTCATCGATATTAAGCGAACCACGGCGGTTGGCTATAGTGCCGTTGTCGACGATGGTGCATAAAGGTGATGTCACCTCTTCGCCAATCTTGCCGCTGAACGCTGAAGACTCTTTGCGGTTGAAGTCACCTTCAAGACCGTGTCCTACCGCTTCATGCAGCAAAACACCCGGCCAACCCGGGCCCAAGACAACGGGCATTCCACCTGCCGGCGCATCAATGGCTTCGATGTTAACCAATGCCTGTCTTACTGCATCTTCAACATAGCGGATGTATCTTGGTTCACCATCTTCTAGTTCAAAAAAGTATTGATAATCTGTGCGACCACCACCACCGGCTGCTGCCCGTTCGCGTTTGCCGTCTTTTTCGACCAGTACCGAGCAATTCAAACGGACCAGTGGCCGTACATCTGTGGCATAAGTGCCATCGCTGGCGGCAATCAAAATTTCTTCGTAAGTACCAGAAATATTAGCTATTACCTGTACTACATTAGGTTCGATATGACGGGCGTGTTTTTCCATATTGTGCAGCAATTCAATTTTTTCGGCTTCGTTAAGGCTGTCCAATGGATCGACTGGCAAGTAAATTTCGGGATGACCCTTGTCATACCCGGTCCAGATTTTTTGTTTGCCATTTTGCTGGTCACTGCCTTGTAACACATCTGCGATGCTGCGCGCTGCCGTAGAGGCTTCTAACAAAGAAGATTTTTGAATTTCGTCGCTGTATGAAAAGCCGGTTTTTTCACCGGTGATGGCTCTAACACCCACGCCACGCTCGATATTATATGAACCATCTTTGACCAGTCCATCTTCGAGCATCCAAGATTCGTGTCGACTCAACTGAAAATACAAATCGGAGTAATCCACTTGATGCTGGTGAATATGGTTAAAAATATCATCCAAGTCGCCACGCTGGAGGCCGGATTGCTGAAGTAAATTGATCTCAACTGAATTCATGGGGTTAACTCATTAGTAAATCGGTTATGTTTGTGTATCGGCATGTTGCGCCGTATCTTGTCTATCAGCGCTTGGTCAAAAGGTGTCGATACCCATCCGGTGCCTGTGTCTTTTTCGGCCAATATCTCGCCCCAGGGATCTACAATCAGGCTGTGTCCGTAGGTTTGTCGACCATTGGCATGGGTCCCGCCCTGTCCGGCGGCGACCACATAAAGCTGGTTTTCTATTGCCCGGGCCCGCAGCAGTGTATGCCAGTGTGCTTGTCCGGTTGGTTGGGTAAAAGCGCTAGGCAAAACAATGATTTGCGCCCCTTCACTGGCCAACTTCTGAAATAATCCGGGGAAACGAACATCGTAACACACTGCCAGTCCCACGAGAATCCCCTGCATATCAAATAACACCACCCGCTGGCCCGGGGCGGTAGTGTCTGACTCCCGGTATGCACCGGTATTATCAGCGACATCCACGTCAAAAAGATGGATTTTTTGATAATCAGCGACTTGCTCACCCTGAGGATTATAAACGGTCGAACAGGTAAAAAATCGGTCTCGATTGTGCGTTTTAACCGGAATTGTGCCGCCAACCAACCATACCTGATATTTTATCGCCAATGCGCTGAGTTTTTGTTGAATAGGACCATCACCGAGTGTTTCTTGATGACGCAAATTAAGGGTTGGATCACCACCGAACAAAGCAAAACATTCGGGTAATACCACCAGCGCAGGGCCTTTCTCGTGCGAGCCTTCAGCATGTAAAGAGGAGCCTTCAGCCCATGACGATAGTTGTGCTTCAACCTGAGCAAAGTTCTCGTCTATATCGACCGACGAAACCAACTGGCAGGCAATCAACTCCATGTCACCTTCCGTTGTCAATAGCGCCGTTGTCTTCATTATCGATGACTGGCGTTGGGGTATTGTCGACGACCGGCTTATTTTCGGGTATAGGTTCGAGTTTGACTTCGAGTTCCAGCTCAGTTTCAGCAAACTTGCCAGATGGGGGCGAATTGCTTTGTTTGGGCATAACCCGCACTGTGGCAGCGGTCTTCGGCAGTTTAATCTCTCTTGATTTACGTTCGGTTTCGGTGACCACCGGTTCGCTAATGGTGCCGGTAATGTCAAAGTGAATCTGGGCAACCACCTTGGTCGATTCGAGCATTTTATCTAGCGCTAAAGCCGCAATACCACTAATAGGATTGATCATCCAACCGATAATCACCGGTAAACTAGAGGTTATCTTCGGGGCAAAAACAGCGTTGTAATCGAGTTTCTTATCAATCAGGTTGACGTTGCCCTGCATCGTCAGGTTACCCGGTAGCCCGTCAATCTCGGTATTGTCGGTATAAGCAATGCCTGACTCGACTAACATCGACCCCTTAATGTTGTTATAAAAGAACCCTTTACTGAACACATCCCTGAAATCCAGCTTCAGTTTACGCACTATCGAATCAAAGCTCAGCAACGAGAATATTCGCGAACCCTGATCGCTGATCTCGGTCAAATGACCCTCACCCAATCGCCATTTAACTTCACCACTTAACGATGGCAGGTTAAATTGATGCGGCCCACCGGCCCAATTCGCAATAACATCCAGCCTCGCATCCGAATCGCGCACCGTAGAGGTAATGTCGTATTCACTGAGCAAATTGCCGATATCATCACTGGTTAACCGCCCCGTTAGTGTCGAGAATCCGTTGCCACGATCACCAATCCATTCGCCTGTTGCCTGAAATTGGTGCTTGCCCTTGGTGATGTTCAGCTTAGTGATATTGAGTTTACTTTTACCTTTGCTTTTACTAACCGTGGTTTCAATGTCTACCCGAGCTAAATTGTAATCACCGTATTGGCAGTCCATACATTGAAAATCAATCGGCGGCAGCCCGGCGATAAGTTCAGCCGAATTAATGACCGAACCGGTGGTATGGTCGTCTTCATCATTTGCCAATCGCAGGTATTCGGTTTTAATGGTGATACCTTGACCATCCCAATCCCGATCAATATGGGCAATGGTACGGGTTTCTTTGGCGTTAAGGCTCAAATCCCAACTGCCATTACCTTCGGTCAAATCAAATTTAACGCCATGAAACAATATACCCAGCGCGTCAAGCTCACCAATGCGGCCATCAATCAGTCGTGGCACCGCCAATAACGGCGTGTCGCTGCTTACGGGCGCTGCATTTATTGATTCAACCAATGTATCGACCAAATTATACCAAGGCATGACTTCCATTTTGTCGAGATCGACCGAGACTTTGAATCCATCCCCGGCTAGGCCCATGTCCCTGTCGGCTAAAATCAAATGAGCCTGCGTAAAACTGGGTTCTTCATTGGGTAAAATTCCATTGAAATATAACCGGTTGTCGTAATTTGCAGTGATCAGCGCACTAATCTCATCTCCCTTAATATTCAGTGTCAATGGGGCTGCGACATCAAGCGCTTTTTCATAAGGTTTGGGAAAGGTAGAAACCATTTTAGTCAAATCCGCATTGGCATTCACAATATACCGGATCCCTTGTAGTGGAAAGTCCAAATCAATGGTGGCACTGACCGGCACTTTGCCATTAACATATTGTTTTAATGGAAATTCGAGCTGGCTGATGTCTGCAAGCCCGTGGGCGTCGATGGCCAGTTTGTATTCAGTGGGTTGATCCCAACCCTTAAGCTTGGCTTTAAAAGCCTGACCCAACCAGCGGGCGTTAAATTCATCTGCCCAAATCTTTTGCGAATCGAACTTAAACACGCCACTGACATCCGTCAAGTCAATGCCCGGTGCGTGGACTGTCAATGCATTATTGGCAAAAATCACTTCGCCCTGGTAATCAAGCAGCTCGGTAAACTCGGCATCATCGTCAACCAACGGTATACGAATATTGGCTTTGGCATGAACCTCATCCCGAATGCTCATTGCTTCAAATACCGGATTAAAAGTATCTCGCAGCGGACTGGCCTTGAACAGTTTGGCCAATTTTTGTGGCG
Organism: Algicola sp.; assembly: GCA_013216025.1. GTDB lineage: Bacteria > Pseudomonadota > Gammaproteobacteria > Enterobacterales > Alteromonadaceae > JABSOG01. The sequence goes on from JABSOG010000192.1 coordinate 4,508, forward strand.
CCTCAACGGCATCAATGACCAAATCAACCCATAGGCTTTCGCTGAGTTCGGGGATCACCGCCACCGCTTTGTTGGCAATGTCGATATCCAGAAAATAACCCTTTTTAGGTGTGGCGGTCAGGCTGTCATTGCGAAATATCAGCTCAGCATCGACCCCCGACAAAACCGGCCAACCTGGGGTAAACAAAAAGTCGACTTCGCTGACCAACGTATTCACCACAAAAACCCCCTCGTTTTTGGCATAGGGAAACCCATCGAGTTTGCCAGACCACAGCAATTGCGCCAAATCGAGATTGCCACCTTTAATGGCACCGTTAAGATAATCTATGGTGTCTTGCCCCAAATATTCCGGCGGATAATATTTGTCGAGCATGCTCAAATCACTACCAGAAAGCTCCCCGTAAACGGCAATAGTTGGCTCATCACCAAGCTCTAGCGAAAATTCGCCGACAAAATCGATATCGCCGTTGTGAAACCACAAATTATCACCGTGCAACTGCCAGCGTTGTGCTAACGCTTGCCTGTCTTGTTGATAACCTTGTTGATGCTGTTTCTGTAAAAACGACAGATCCATTTCGATATTCTCGTAATAAATGGCTTCTTTAAACAAGTCCCCCGTCAGCAAATAACCATCCACCCCTTCGACTTTTAACCAACCGGCATCGGCCGTCATGCCAAAATGGCCACTGAGACGATTGGCCCCCGGCACTTCACCGACATTATTCCAGCCAAACTCATCAAACAGTCCGGTCAGCTGCCAGTCTTTGTCTTGGTCAAAACGGATAAAAAAGTCGTGTATTAAACCGCTGGGTTGATAGGCATCGAGCGCTTCGACCACCTTGGTATCAACATCCAGCAACGACAGCATGGCAATGGCCCGCTGGGTTGAAAACTCACTGAAATAAAAGTTGAACAACCCCGCTTCTTTGGTCAGGTTCAAATTGACTCTAGGCCAGTTTTCATCATCACCCGAAAACTCGATATCGTTAGAACTGACCTCCCAGCCATTCATGGCCGGCACCCAAATCATCTGGCCCTTACCAAACGTCAAATGGTGTTTAACGTCATCCCGTTCCCACACTACCTCGTTATCACCAAGACTGATTTGCGCCCGCTCAAACAAACCATTGGTGATGGTGGCCCACGACTTAAAATTGATATTGGACGGTTCAAGCGTGGTTTTACTCGAAACAAACTGATGTAACCACTGTGAGATGTCTAATTCTGTCGCCTCAATAAATAACTGCCCGGTCAAATCGACACGTTTATCGCCAGTTAAATCCAGCACAAAAGACAGTGAATTGGCGGCAAATTCACCCATTTTAAACCGCCCAACCCCCTGGTGGTGTAACTTGTCGTTTGACCAAGTTAACTCTTCTATGGCGATATGCTGCGCTACCGCACTGGGGGTGTTGAGTATGATCTCGGAGTTGACCATCGAGAATTGTTCAAGCCGTCCCAAAAAAAGCTGTGACAGGGCATCAAGAATAGGGGCATCGATTTGACTGATCTGATCGTCCTGCGCGTCTGAGTTTTGAATCAGTGAGCGGCCGTCAATGGTGGCGATGACGCCGTCAAGTATAAAATAGTCAGAAGTGAGTTGTAGCTGTTTTATTGATTTCCAAAAATCCAGTTTGATCCGGGTTTCTTTGATGACCAAATCAAGCGGTGCAGATTCGTTGGGTAAAAAAGAAATGTTTTGCAGCAATATCGCAGGCCCATTGCCTTCCCAACCCGCACTGATACTACCGATATAAATCTCTGCGCCGTATTTTGTGCGAACCCAGTCTTGGATGTCGTTACCATAAGATCCAATGTGCGGCAGGGTATATTTGAGCAGTGAAATAACCACAGCCGTGATCACCAATAATATGGCCAGTAACTGCCACATCTTTTTGATGCAAAAAAAACACACGCCGTCGATTTTCATATTTGCCGCTGTACCTATTTAAACCTGCACCCCATCATTACATGATACGGCTCTTAACTTAACACAAGCCTAATGTTGGGTTAATATCCACGTTTTGTGGGCTGTTTGAGCTTCCTCGCAAGCACGTCTCGGCAATTGCTCCCGACATTGCTCTACCTCCTGCATCCATGCAGTCGAACCGCAACCTACGGACCGCTGTAGGTGTGATTGAAGTGCAAAATGCGAAACACAAAGCGCTAAGCCCTACGAAAGGCAAGAATCATACCAATAGACCGGCGAACGCTGTCTTCTCTTACATCATCACCACGTCAAACTGTTCTTGATTATATAACATTTCAGTCTGTACTTTGATCTGCTTGGAGATAAATACTTCGAGTTCGGCCAAATTATGGTATTCATCGTTGATTAACGACTCGCTGACCGCCGGTGACGTATAAACCACGAACTGGGTGGCTTCATACGCTCGGTTGACTCGAACGATTTCTCGCAAAATCTCAAAGCAAACCGTCTCGACAGTTTTTAACGCCCCCCGGCCCTGACACGAAGGACACTCTGAACACAATACATGCTCAAGAGATTCACGGGTGCGCTTGCGCGTCATTTCCACCAACCCCAAGGCCGAGAATCCGTGCACATTGGTCTTGGTGCGATCTTTGGCCAGTGCAATCTCAAGCGAATGGGTGACCCGGTGTTTGTGCTCTTCAGAGCGCATATCGATAAAATCGATAATAATGATGCCGCCAAGATTACGCAGTCGTAATTGCCGAGCAATCGCCTGAGTCGCTTCGATATTGGTGTTGAAAATGGTTTCTTCAAGGTTACGATGACCCACAAACGCGCCGGTATTAATGTCGATGGTGGTCAACGCTTCGGTTTGGTCGATGATCAGATAACCACCCGATTTTAACGGGACTTTTCTTTGTAATGCGCGCTGAATTTCGTTTTCGACATCGAACAAATCAAAAATGGGCCGCTCGCCCGGGTAATACTCTAAAAAGTTCGACAGCTCAGGCACACATTCTTCGGTAAATGCCACCAGCTCATGAAAGGTCAGTTTTGAGTCAATACGAATACGTTCGAGTTCAGAGCCAACAAAATCGCGGATCACCCGAAATGCCAAGGTCAAATCTTCATAAATCACGCAGCTTTTGCGGACGCCTTTTTTCTTTTTGAGGATTTTGGTCCACAGTTTTTTCAAAAACTTAATGTCATGCATAATGTCTTCATCGCGAACACCCTCTGCCGCCGTTCGCACGATAAAACCACCAAACTCGTCACATTCGTTGCTGACCATGGCCTTTAATCTTGCCCGCTCATCTTCGTCTTCAATGCGCTGAGACACCCCAGAATGCGAGGCGCCGGGCATAAACACCAAATAACGTGAAGGAATAGTGACGTCTGTGGTGAGTCGTGCGCCTTTAGTGCCGATGGGATCTTTAACCACCTGAACCATAATAAACTGGCCGTCACGAATCAGTTCACGAATATCTGGCACCGAGCCATTTCGCTCAAGCGTTACCTCGGGAGGCGCGTCTTCGTCCACCAAAATGTCTGAGGCGTGCAAGAACGCGGCTTTCTCTAAGCCAATATCAATAAAAGCGGCCTGCATGCCGGGCAAAACCCGACTGACCTTGCCGATATAGACATTGCCCACCAGCCCCAAGGAGCCTTGGCGTTCCATGTGAACTTCCTGCAACACCCCATTTTCGACCAGCGCTACGCGGGTTTCACTTGGGGTTACATTAATCAGTAATTCTGCACTCATATTGCTTGGTTTCCGCTAAGCTGATGAATTAATCTTTCGGTTTCCATCAATGGCAAACCCACCACCGAGGAATAACTGCCATTAATGGTTTTAACAAATTTGCCTGCAATGCCCTGTATGCCATAAGAACCCGCCTTGTCTGCGGGTTCGCCGCTGGCCCAGTATTGTTCGATTTCGCTCAATGACAATTCACGAAAAGTCACTTGGGTGGTGACCACTTCGGTGTGAGGCTTGCCATTGAATACCACACATATCGCGGTTTTTACTTGATGGGTTTTGCCTGAGAGTTTTTGTAAGGTGCTGATCGCAGCGGCCTTGTCTGCCGGTTTGCCAAGTATTTCACCTTCACTAACCACTATAGTGTCTGACCCTAACACTGGCCACGGCTTTTGCACCAAATCTGCGGCGGTTGTGGCTTTTAATTGGGCCAAACGAGCGACATGCACATCAGGCGACTCTTCACCCAATCTCGATTCGTCAACGTCTACTTTGAGTAGTTCAAATTCAATACCGATTTGGGTCAGTAATTCACGCCGCCTTGGCGAAGCAGAAGCCAAATAAATCATTGCACACCTTATTTAATATTGAACTGGCGTCGATATTTGCGCAACACCAAAAAGATCCACGGCCACACCACCACACCGGGTAATACTGGGTAGAGGTATTCAGGTAAAAAGTAAGTGCCCGACAGAAAATGGCTGAGCCAGTAAACCAGCAAATGGTGCAGTGCCAGCAACATACCGACAATCATCGCCTGTTGCCAGACCGAGAAGTTGCGGATTTTTTGATAATTAGACGTTGAAACATAAATCACGATGGCACAAGACAGGGCATGTATCCCCAGCACTGTCCCGAGCAGTACATCAAGCAAAAAGCCACAAATCCAGGCAACACCAACGTTAACCCGGTTCGGCAGTGCCAAAGTCCAGTAAATTAAGACTATTAAGGTCCAATCAGGCCGGTAGGGTTTGAAAATCAATGGCAAGGGCATAATCGCCAATATCAAAGTCAATATCAGGGTCAGCGCAATCAAATAACCCCCATGGGCGCGAACTGCATTCATGGGCTGTCCTCCTGCAATTCATCGGGGCTTTTTTGAAACCACAGCAACAACACCTGATTCACCCGGTCGAGTTGGGCCACCGGTTCGGCAGAGATTTGCGCAAAAGGCAAAGACAAGTCATGTTCGACCGAAGTAATTTTTGCCACCGGATAACCCTCAGGGAACGCCCCGCCAAGGCCAGACGTCACCAGAATATCCCCTTCGGCCATATCAATACTGTGCGGCACATTATTGGCCTTTAGTGCATTGAGGCGACCATTGCCCTCAATCATCGCCCGCACGCCATTGCGTTGAATACGAACAGGAATGGCATGGGTGGTATCAGAAATTAGAATAACCCGGCTAGAAGTCGTCGCGACGCTGGTCACCTGCCCAACCACGCCAAATTCATCAATTACCGGCTGGCCTTCAAAAACCCCGTCGGTGTGACCTTTATTGATGACCACCACATCACGAAACGGATTCGTATCGATATACATCACCTCGGCAATCATTTTTTTGCCTTTTTGGCGCACTCGCGAGTCGAGCAGTGCCCTGAGTTTTTCATTTTCTTTTTGCATAAAAGCAAACCGTTGCAGTTTTTCATTTTGCAGCAATTGCATTCGTTTGAGTTTTTGGTTTTCTTCTTGCAGGGCTTCACGGGATTTGAACTGGTCGACCGTCCAACTCATCGACTCATTGGGCAGGCTGGCAAGGTAATAAATGGGGGTGACTAGTGAGTTTAAAAATGCCCTTAACGTTGCCGAACCATCGGTATATTTGTCCATCCCCATAAAAACAAAGCTCAGAATAACGACAAGCGTTAATCTGAGTTTTATTGGGGTCGAACGACCAAACAGTAGATTCATTGATGTTGGTGGTTTATGTAGTCAAGGGGATCATTAATCGTAATCGAAAACATCGCCACCGTGCACATCAATCATTTCGAGGGCTTTACCGCCGCCACGGGCCACACAGGTCAGTGGATCGTCGGCAACAATGACCGGAATGCCGGTTTCTTCCATCAGCAAACGGTCGAGATCTTTAAGCAATGCACCACCGCCGGTTAATACCATGCCACGCTCAGAGATATCTGATGCCAATTCTGGCGGAGATTGCTCAAGGGCGACCATCACGGCACTGACGATACCGGTTAACGGCTCTTGCAGTGCTTCGAGAATTTCGTTGCTGTTCAAAATAAAGCTTCTTGGCACACCTTCGGCCAGATTTCGACCGCGCACTTCAATCTCTTGCACTTCATCGCCCGGAAAGGCCGAGCCAATGTGGTGCTTAATGCGCTCTGCTGTTGCTTCACCAATCAAACTACCAAAGTTACGGCGAACATAAGCGATAATCGCTTCGTCAAATTTGTCGCCACCAATACGTACAGAAGAAGAATAAACGATACCGTTCAAAGAAATAATCGCCACCTCGGTAGTACCACCACCAATATCGACCACCATCGAACCGGTTGCTTCAGATACCGGCAAACCGGCACCAATAGCAGCGGCCATAGGCTCTTCAATCAAATAAACGTCTCGTGCACCGGCACCAAGAGCCGATTCACGAATGGCACGTTTTTCAACTTGCGTTGCGCCACACGGTACGCAGACCAAAACCCGAGGGCTGGGTCTTAAAAAGTTATTGTTGTGAACTTGTTTGATGAAGTGCTGGAGCATTTTTTCGGTGACGTAGAAATCAGCGATAACCCCGTCTTTCATCGGGCGAATGGCACGGATATTACCGGGCGTTCGACCAAGCATTTGTTTGGCGTCATGACCAACAGCGGCGACACTTTTCGGCCCACCCGCTTTTTCTTGCCTGATGGCGACCACAGAGGGTTCGTTAAGAACAATGCCCTGCTCTTTGACGTAAATAAGAGTATTAGCTGTACCAAGGTCAATGGACAGATCGTTGGAGAACATCCCACGGAGAATTTTAAACATGAAGGCGGTGATCCCTAAAAGGAGATTATTAGCATTAACAGGCGTCACTTTACCAATGGCCATTATACAGGGCAAGCAAAGACTTGACTTTTTGGCAATTAATCTTTAAATAAGGGGATTATCAGCCCTGTTAGTAGCATTTACTGACATTGCCAGCATTTTGACGCCACCCCACTGGTAAACCAGCTTTGATTGGTGCTGCCAGAAGATTCAGCCCAAGGTTTGATTTGTGGGTAAGCCAAGGTGATGTCAACCCGTTCGAATGGGTGTTTCCAGCGTGAGGTGATATTCAACGCCCATGGAAAATTGTCTGCAGTGATGTAGTAGCGCCCACTTGACGGTAATGAATCGTCATCTTGTGTGCCAAACAGGCCAATATTGGCCAAGTCGGTGGGCGCTTGGTTGGGCAAATGGACTTCGATACCTCGGTCAAAAGTGGCGAAAATAAATGGATTATACGGTGCACTGGCCAGCACACTGCTATCGACCGCATTGGTAAAACTAAACAAAAAGACAGCGGTAT
>JABSOG010000193.1 GCA_013216025.1 Algicola sp.
AATTGATAGAGCGGCGCCAAACGGGTGAGCCGGTGGCTTATTTGACTGGAGAACGCGGTTTTTGGACGCTTAATCTTAAAACCAACAGTGCCACTTTAATCCCTCGCGCCGATACCGAATGTTTGGTTGAACATGCTTTGGCTACTGTTGAGCAAGCGCAGGCGAAAGTGCTTGATCTTGGCACTGGCACCGGCGCGATTGCGTTGTCACTAGCCACCGAAAAGCCGGGTTGGGCAGTCCATGCCTGTGATTTTTCGGTCGATGCGGTTGATTTGGCCAGGTTAAATCTGGTACAAGTTAAACGTGATGGTTTCGATGTCAATGTGAGTATTCAACACAGCGATTGGTTTGTGGCTTATGAGCAACAACATCTGGCCAGTTTTGACCTAATTGTCAGCAATCCGCCTTATATCGACCCGCAGGATCACCACCTTGATGAGGGGGATTTAAGGTTTGAACCACAGAGTGCTTTGGTGGCACAAAATCAAGGTTATGCCGACATTTTTTACATTATTGAACAAGCTGGACGGTTTCTTAAACCCAGTGGTTGGTTAATGATTGAACATGGTGCTTTGCAAGGCACGCAGGTACGTCAGTGTTTTGAGCAACACCACTTTTCACAAGTCGAAACGATTAAAGATTTGGCTCAAAATGAACGATTTACTGTGGGTTGTCGGTGTCAGGTAAATAAATGCGATTAACTTTGCAATCTGGGCTGAATGGTTATATAAGTTATAGAAATGGCGTTAACTCCAATAAGAAATAATTAAAGGGTAATTTATGGCTAACGAATTCCTGTTTGCCGATGATGCAGAGGAAGAAGAAATTTCTGCACATACCGGAACCTGGAAAGTGATAATAGTGGATGATGAACCGGAAGTTCACGCAGTAACCAAATTGGCACTCAGTGATTTCACCTTTCAAGGCAAACCCTTGGAATTCATCAGCGCTTATTCTGGTGCAGAAGCTCAGGCGGTGATTGTCGAGCATTCTGATGCGGCCATTGTTTTGCTTGATGTTGTCATGGAAACTGACGATGCGGGATTAAATGTCGCTCGCTATATCCGTGACGAAGCCAAAAATCCTCATGTCAGGATCATACTTAGAACCGGTCAGCCCGGGCAGGCGCCAGAGCGTCAGGTCATCCTCAATTACGACATCAACGACTACAAATCCAAAACTGAATTAACAGCACAAAAGTTGTTTACGGTGATCATGGCCAGCTTACGCTCGTACCGTGACATCATTTCGTTGGAACAAAGTCGATTGGGGTTAGAGAAAATCATCCGAGCTTCGGCAGATTTGTTCTCGGTCCACTCAATGGACAATTTCATCGTTGGCATCATTCAACAATTAACCTCTATTCTCGGTTGTGCCGATGAGGCTATGTACATCACCTCATCTTTGGTGGCAGGTACTACTCAAACGGCTTCTTCAAAAAATTTGACCGTTTTTGCTGGTCAAGGCGAGTATGAAAATGATGCCGGTAAACCGATTAATACGGTGCTTAAGCCAGATTTGTTATTGGCTGTAGACGAAGCGTTTAACAGCCAGTCTATTGTTTATCGTGACAATTATCTGGTGGCGTACTGTTCGAGTAAGTATACCGAAGGGTCATTGTTATATGTTTCAGGTATTCCTGAGCAGCTTGATGATCCGCATAAGCAACTGATAGAACTTTTTGCCCAAAACGTGCAAATTGCTTACGAAAACGTGCAACTGCAATGTGAGCTTGAAGATACACAGCGCGAGATAGTGCATCGTTTGAGTGAAGCCGTAGAGCAACGCTCTACAGAAACCGGTAATCACGTTAAGCGGGTATCGGCTATTTGCTTCTTGCTTGGCAATGCTTATGGTTTGTCGCACAGCGAAGCTGAAATTTTGATGCACGCGGCGCCATTGCATGATGTGGGTAAAATCATTCCTACTAATTCCACCATGGAATGATGTGGGTAAAATCGGCATTCCGGATTATATCCTCAACAAACCCGACAAATTGGTCTCCGACGAGTGGGAGATCATGAAAACCCATGCGGCGAAGGGTTTTGAGATCCTCAAAGAGTCGAAACGCCCGATAGTCAAAGCCGGTGCGATTATTGCCCGTGATCACCATGAGCGTTGGGACGGTACTGGTTACCCTAGTGGTAAAGCCGGTGAAGATATTCATATCTACGGCCGAATATCTGCTTTGGCCGATGTTTATGACGCACTGCGTCACAAGCGCTGTTACAAAGAAGCCTGGCCAATCGAAAAAGTCGTTGATTTGATACAGTCTGAAAGAGGCAAACATTTTGAACCCCGACTGGTAGATATCTTTATTGCCCATCTTGACGAGTTGGAACAGGTTTTGACGCAAAGCCCTTAGCTTTAGCCGATAGCACTTGCGTTAATCGCCGATTAGCGCTGGTGCAAACTATCGGCTTATATTATACTCGCGGCAATTTTCATCAATCGACCGCCTACTCCATGTATTTTTTCGTAAAACATTTCCACCTAACCTGTGTCGCACTAAGCCTGTCTTTGTTGTTTATCCGTTTTTTCTGGACGTTACGTCAGTCCGAGCAGCTTAACAAGAAATGGGTCAAGGTATTGCCACATGTTGTCGACACCTTTTTACTGCTCAGTGCCGCGACCCTGTGTGTTCTGATCAGCCAATATCCGTTTGTTCAGCCTTGGTTGACAGAGAAATTTATTGCGGTGATTGCTTATATTATTATGGGTTTTGTTTGCCTCAAGGGCCGTACACCGTTTTTGCGCTGGATAGGCCTCATTGGCGCGGTGAGCTGGATTGCCCTGATTGGCAAGTTGGCGGTAACCAAACAAGCGGTATTTTTAGGCGGCTAGTCTTGAAATACCACAAAACGAACGCATATATATCCAAGTGACCTCAAATAGGCAGTAATTAAATCCATGGCTGAAATTAGATTAACTCCAAGTCATCTCGACTCCAAGGAACTGTTGAGCGATATCCTGTTGTTTGAGAAGAACTGGGATCATACGGTTGATATTCATCAAACGATGGCGCGGATTGTTGATATTGTGGTGCAGATCAAGTCGATTATTGATGTGTCAGAGCCATTAGATGAGTTGACCCGGCTTAACGGTGCCCTTGATTATTTCTATCTTGATCTTGCCTTTAGCAGCACCACCCAGAATATGCCTGAAAGCCTGCTCAATTCAATTTCTTATCTGATCAACTTTCATACCGGTGAATGCCTGAGCATGTCAATTGTGCTGAATTATGTATTAACTGAGCTGGGTTTTAACAGTTCGATTATGGTTATTGAGCACGAGATCATGGTGCAAGTGATGTTGCCAGATAGTCAGAAGGTGATTGTTGATGCGGTTTCTGGTGAGCAACATACCCACATATCTCAGGTGACGACTTCGGTATTGCCTAACGGATTGGAATATGACAACCGGATGCTGGATAAAATGAGTCTGGTGCAGATATTTTTAACCCAGCAAAAACTGGCGTTTACTGACGAGCACCAGTTTGATAAAGCACTGTGTTGCATTGAACTGTTAATTAAGACGACTCCGGATGACCCATACCAACGTCGAGATCGCGGGTTTTTGTTACACCAACTTGATTGCTTCAATCAGGCCAGAGATGATTTTGAATTCTTTATCGATCAGTGTCCTGAAGACCCCGCTGCCCAATTGCTTAAACTTCAACTTGAAGATTTTGAAGGGGCTGTTCACACGGTTCATTGATTTTGTGGCTTTGTTAAGGGCTGGTGACAGCCCGAAAATCAACCAACCTGCTCGAATAACCCCCGTTTCCCAGCACAATACCGCTACCTTAACACTTACCCATTGAAATATTTTCCGTAACCAGTATATTAAAATGCGCAGCAAGACGGCTGATCATCAGGTCATGGGCTTGCACTTAATATTAAAACTATAAATACGCTATTATCAGGATCCCCCCATGGAACATCAGGCATTAATCACTAACGACGCAAGCGTATTAGGTTTGCTGGCGTTAATCTTAGGCTTTGTTTTTTACACCTCCAGCAGTGAAAACCCCTTTTGGAAAAAATTCTACACCTATATACCTGCACTGTTGATGTGTTATTTTCTGCCTTCATTATTGAATACCTTTGGTATTGTCGACAGTGAGACCTCTCAAGTTTACTTTGTTGCATCACGCTATTTGTTGCCCGCTTGTCTGGTATTGTTGATACTCAGTGTCGATTTGAAGGCAATATGGGCATTGGGTCCCAAGGCATTGATTATGTTTTTGGTGGGTACCACCGGTATTGTTATTGGCGGGCCTATTGCGATAATGATTGTGTCTACTTTTGCCCCAGAATGGGTAGGCGGACAGGGACCTGATGCAATTTGGCGCGGCATGACAACGGTTGCTGGTAGCTGGATTGGCGGTGGTGCCAACCAAGCAGCGATGAAAGAAATTTATGGCGTGGGTGATGAGGTGTTCTCAGCCATGGTCACCGTTGATGTCATTGTTGCCAATGTCTGGATGGCGGTATTGCTAGTATTAGCAAGCAAAGCCAAAGAAATTGACAAGAAAACCGGTGCAGATACCACGGCAATTGATGCGCTCAAGCTCAAAGTTGAACAGTATCAGGCTGAAAATGCCAAAATGCCCCAGCTCAACAATTATATGATGATTTTCGCTATTGGTTTTGGGGTGACGGGTTTTGCCCATCTATTTGCCGATATCGTTACGCCTTTTTTCAAACAATTTCCTGAGTTGGCCAGGTTCAGCTTCCACAGTTCATTTTTCTGGATGATTGTTTGCGCCACCACAATCGGCATTATTTTGTCGTTTACCAAACTGCGTAAGATTGAAGCTTATGGCGCGTCAAAGGTCGGTACATCGTTTTTGTATGTCCTGGTCGCCACCATCGGTTTGCATATGGACGTAGTGGAAATTTTTAACAAACCACAATTGTTTGTTATTGGCGGTATCTGGATGCTGGTTCACGCGACTTTGATGTTGACCACAGCCAAGTTAATTCGTGCACCACTGTTTTATATGGCGGTAGCCAGCCAGGCCAATGTTGGCGGTGCCGCATCGGCCCCGGTTGTCGCATCGGCTTTTCATCCGGCACTGGCGCCGGTCGGTGTATTGCTGGCCGTACTGGGTTACGCTATCGGCACCTTTGCCGCGTGGTTCTGTGGCCAGTTAATGCAGGCCGTTGCACCTTAACTCAATTCAAATTAAAGCGGACTCACAAATCCTTGTGAATCCGCTATACTTCCTAAAATTTCAAATCTGTTAATCAAGAGACTGTTATGAGCGCACAAACGATCTACGTAAATGATATTCCCATTGCCAACGACCAGCCATTTGTTTTGTTTGGTGGCATGAATGTGCTTGAGTCAAGAGACTTGGCGATGAAAATTGCCGAGCATTATGTCGAAGTTACAACCAAACTTGGCATTCCCTATGTTTTTAAAGCGTCATTCGACAAAGCCAACCGTTCGTCGGTTAATTCTTATCGGGGTCCGGGCATGGAAGAAGGTTTGAAGATCTTTGAAGAGATAAAAACCCAATTTAACGTGCCGGTGATCACCGATGTTCACGAAGCGCATCAAGCAGCACCCGTCGCCGAGGTCGCCGACATCATTCAGCTGCCCGCATTTTTGGCCCGTCAAACAGATTTAGTGGTCGCCATGGCGCAAACCAACGCGATTATTAATGTCAAAAAACCGCAATTCTTGGCACCCCACGAAATGCGTCACATCATCAACAAGTTTGGTGAAGTGGGTAACGACAAAATCATTTTGTGCGAACGAGGCTCTTGTTACGGTTACAACAATTTGGTGGTCGACATGCTGGGTATGGATGACATGAAAGCCATGGCGCCAGTTATGTTTGATTCGACCCACGCCTTGCAGCGCCCTGGTGGCCGCTCAGACAGTGCCGATGGCAGACGAGCGCAAGCAGCTCAGCTTTCGCGTGTTGGCATGGCCTTGGGCCTTGCAGGGCTGTTTATTGAAGCCCACCCAAATCCAAATGAAGCCAAGTGTGATGGACCTTGTGCGTTGCCACTTGATAAGCTAGAGCCATTTTTGTTGCAGATGAAGCAGGTAGATGAGCTGGTTAAGGGTTTTGCGCCGCTGGATACTTCTGCTAGCTGAGGAAGGGGAAAGAAAGAAAATATTCAGTGTGACCCGGTTGGGGTTAGGTCACACTAAATATCAATACCGAGGCAGATCAATAAAATAACTACTCGCTTACGCTTGAGGTTGTTTTATCATCCGCAGCAGCTTGGCTTACGGCCATTTCCAAGACTAAACTTTTATTGCTGGCAGCGACTAACAGCAGGTCTTTTTGCAAAGCGCCATTGATTGCTACTGCAACTTGATTTAGATTCTCTTTCATTGTCACTGTCAGTGAGTGCGTGGCATCCGCCTTGAGTTGGGTTGTTAATTGCGATGCGTTAACGATTGGGGCGTTTGCAGCAGCTAACAGAGTGGCAACGAAGAGTGATTTTGTAAAAGCGTTTAATTTTGTCATTTGTCTTACTCATATAAAAAATTGTTAATATTATTAATGCAAAGCCCAGTGAATATCTATTCAGTTTGTTTGACGCTAACCTGGTTGGGACCAGTCAACGTCAATGAAAGTAAGCATCTGTCGCTCTGCGATGACTAATGTAATTCAATGCATAAAAAAATTACAGCGACAAAATATAATGTGATATCATTAGAAAAACTAATGTTAACCCAGTGCCTAACATAACGGAAGTATCATGTCTCGTCGATTACCACCCTTAAATGCGCTAAAAGCCTTTGAAGCTGCGGCTCGCCAGCTCAGTTTCACCCGCGCGGCTGAAGAATTGTTTGTTACCCAGGCCGCGGTCAGTCACCAAATAAAGGCTTTGGAAGAGCATCTTGGGATCAAATTATTTATGCGAAAGAATCGCTCCTTGTTGTTGACAGAAGAAGGGCAGGGGTATTTTTACGATATCAAGGACATTTTCAGCCAATTACTCGAAGCCACCGAAAAATTATTGGCCAAAGGCGCAAAGGGCGCATTATCGGTCAGTTTGCCGCCAACGTTTGCTATTCAATGGCTTGTTCCTCGTTTAAACCAGTTCAGTGAACTGCATCCAGAAATCGATGTGCGGATAAAAGCGGTAGATCAAGAAGAAAGCTCCCTAACCGATGATGTCGACGTAGCAATTTACTATGGTCGTGGTAACTGGCCGAATGTTAGTTCTGATAAACTGCACACCGAATATATGATCCCGGTCTGCTCGCCATTGTTGATGAATGACACCAAACCGCTCAACTCGCCAGTGGATCTGCGCCATCACACCTTATTGCATGATATGACTCGCGAAACTTGGAAAGACTGGATGAAAAGTGCGGGTATCAAAGGTGTTAATGTCACACATGGTCCGATATTCAGCCACTCATCAATGGTATTGCAAGCCGCAATACATGGACAGGGAGTTGCTTTGGGTCATAGCGTACTGGCCAAACCCGAAATCGACTCAGGTCGTTTGGTCTGCCCATTCAACGAGGTATTGGTGAGCAAAAACGCTTATTACGTAGTGTGCCGCGAATCTCAGGTAGAGCTGGGCAAAATTGCGGCATTTCGAGATTGGATGCTGGCTTTGGTCCGCGAAGAGCAGGAAGAATTCATCGATGAATAAACCTCACATCAGTGTCTTTACACCAGCCCAAACCTCAAATAAGCGCCCAGCTATCGCTCGCTTTATTTTTGCCCATGGTGCGGGTGCAGGTATGGACAGCGATTTTATGCGTGATGTCGCCAATAAATTAGCCGCACTGCAAATCGAAGTGTTGCGTTTTAACTTTCCTTATATGCAAGTCATGAGCGAAAGCGGCAAAAGAAGACCACCCACTCGAATGCCCACATTGCTCGACGCTTATTTGGCCATTGTAGAACAACACAAAACTGATTTACCGCTGTTTATTGGCGGCAAGTCAATGGGGGGCAGGGCAGCGACCATGCTGGCCACTCAAAAAGAAACGCAGGGTAAAGTCGATGGCGTGATTGCTTTGGGTTATCCGTTCCACCCCTCTGGCAAACCCGAAAAATTGCGCGTCGATCACCTACCCGATATGTTGGCCCCTTGCCTAATTGTTCAAGGTGAGCGGGATGCACTGGGCAATAGAGCCGAGATCGTAGGTTATGATATTCCGGATAGCATACAACTAGAATATCTCACCGATGGCGATCATAGCTTCAAACCTCGAAAAGTTTCGGGCACCACTATGATTGAAAATATTGACATGGCTGTGCAGCACATTCACACCTTTATCAAGCGTATTGTCCACACACAAAGCAAGAGTAAGTTATGATTAAAATCGTATTACTCACTGGCGTGTTTTTTTCGATGCTGTCGGTGGTGCTAGGGGCGTTTGCTGCTCATGGCATAAAATCAAAAATCAGCACCGACATGATGGCGGTGTTTCAAACAGGCGTGCAATACCAGTTTTATCACGCTTTGGCTTTGATATTAATTGGCCTGCTGATGAAGCAAATGCCTTCGTCATTGTTGATATTCTCGGCAGGGTTTATTGCTGTGGGTATCGTATTTTTTAGTGGCAGTTTGTATATGCTGGCGCTTACCGGCAATAAAGTGTTCGGTCCGATAACGCCTTTGGGCGGTTTGTTTTTTATCATCGGCTGGGTGCTGATGTTTGTTTCAATTGTTAAAAGTGAATTTTAAAAGTGAATAGTATTTTATTGTATTGTCGTCCGGGTTTTGAAAAAGAATGCGCCGCAGAAATTCAGGACAAAGCCGATGGCATGGCGTTTTACGGTTTTGCCAAAACCAAAGCCAATAGCGGGTTTGTTATTTTTCAATGCCATGAAGCGGGTGTTGCTGAGACATTGGCTAAAAAAGTCAGCTTTAACCAGCTAGTTTTTGCTCGTCAACTGATCATTTGCATTGCCCATATTACCGATATGCCAGTGGATGATCGCATCAGTGCCATCATCGCCAATGTGGATGATTTACCGGTCTGTGGCCATATTTTTGTCGAAACGGCCGATACCAGTGAAGCCAAAGAATTGTCGAAGTTCTGCCGCAAGTTTACCGTGCCGGTCAGACAAGCGCTGCGAAAACACAAAAAACTGCTGCCCGATGAAGTTCAAAACCGTCCGACAGTGCACCTGATGTTCACTGGTACCGACAGCGCCTATTTGGGTTATTCATACAGCTACAACCATTCGCCTTACCCCATGGGTATATTGCGATTAAGATCGCCAAGCGATGCACCAAGTCGGTCGACATTGAAGCTCGAAGAAGCATTTTTGACTTTTATCCCCGAAGAAGAGCGCGAAGAGCGTTTAACCTCAGGTTTGAAAGCGGTAGATTTGGGCGCAAGCCCCGGTGGCTGGACGTATCAACTGGTTCGTCGTGGCATGATGGTGTCGGCGGTAGATAACGGAACCATGGCAGAATCGCTGATGGAAACCGGACAGGTCAGGCATTATATGGAAGATGGTTTCAAATTCAAACCGTCAAAAAAGAACATCCATTGGTTGGTGTGTGACATGATAGAAAAACCAGCCAAAGTGGCTGAGCTGATGGCCTGGTGGTTGATTGAAGGTTATTGCAAAGAGGCCATATTCAACCTGAAACTACCCATGAAACGTCGCTATGATGAAATGAAACATTGTTTCGACCTGATTGACGAATTACTCAAAGAAAATGAGGTGAGGTATCAGTTGCAGGCTAAGCATCTTTATCATGATAGAGAAGAGATTACGGTTCATTTGAAGCGGGGCTAAGACGTAGTCTAATTTGAATATCGTAACGGTATAGGTAAGGCTCATATGGAGGATGGGGCGAGGTACGAGCCGACGTTAGCGCTTGCGCGTAAAGGTTGCATGCTCCCGGCGCAACCATCTCACTTACATCCATGTAAGCGACCCATCGGTTACATGTCGTTAATCTCCAAACACTGTTGGTGGGAATGGTGGTTTCATCGACGATTTGTTGTTGGGTTCGATAGTTGCGATGGGTTACGGCTCGTACCTCGCCTAAAGGTTGCCAGCTCCCGGCGCAACCACCTCACTTACATCCGTGCAAGCGACCCATCCTCCGTTTGTGCTCTTAATTAAGTTTCGACATGCACCAAACGCACATATCTAATGTTGCCAAATTAATGGTTTGTTACCGTTCCACCAACCGTTTACCACACGTATAAATCTCCCAAATCATCGCAATCGCTATCACCACCAAAAAACACCAGACGCTGTAGTCTACAATCCCCAATAGCTTCTGCCATTTTGGCGAATCCAACATGACCTCGTCGACGATGATGTAACTGTCAAAGCGGCTGATTTGCGACAGAACACCCAAGATCACCAAACTTAAGGCATATCGTGGCCACCAAGGTGAGTTTTTGCAAACAGTTTATGCAGGCTGATTAACATGGCGCCAGCAAACAATACATTGACAGGCAATGTCAGTGCAGACCAATGTTCGCTCATCGCGATGCTACTGGCCGCTTCAGCGTGAGGGCCAACCATCCCAATGGTGAGCAAACTATTCCACCAGGCAATAAACAGTATTTGAAACAACAGTTCAAATAACACCTCGACACGTTTAAGCGGTAGTCTTGCTCGCTCGGCTGTCCACCTTGTTGTTCATTGAGATCTTCAATTTTTTCTGTAAATCGAGGCTTCAAGCTCTTTACGTACGTCTTGGCGCATGTTCTCAGGCAGGTAAGATTCAAGGTTGCTTAAACAGTATGTGTGATCAAGTATTTTTTACTGCTTTGCACAGGTGTAAGTAAAGTTACAGGCATAGCTGAAGGTATAGTCGGCGGCGAAATAAAATTGAAAACTTTCATTTTTTGCACTTGTGACGTATACTCGCGCCCAAATTTTAAGAACCCTTAATTTTTCCTTATAATCAATGGAGCACAACATGGCTTTAGAACGTACTTTCTCAATCGTAAAACCAGACGCAGTCGCTAAAAACCTTATCGGTGCCATCTACGGCCGTTTCGAAACTGCGGGCCTGCGCATCGTTGCTTCTAAAATGGTTCATTTGTCACAAGAAAAAGCGCAAGGTTTTTACGCTGAGCACAGCGAACGTCCTTTCTTTGGCGCTTTGGTTGAGTTCATGACCTCAGGTCCTGTTATGGTTCAGGTTTTGGAAGGCGAAAACGCTATCCTTAAAAACCGTGAAATCATGGGTGCTACTAACCCATCTGAAGCATTGGCCGGTACTATCCGCGCCGATTTCGCTGACTCTATCGATGAAAACGCCGCTCACGGTTCAGATGCTGCTGCTTCTGCTGCCCGCGAAATCGCTTACTTCTTCACAGAAGATGAGCTTTGTTCACGTACTCGTTAATCCCGCTTTTTGCGAGATTCTAGAAAGGGGCCTACGGCCCTTTTTTTTTGACCTTAAATCTTTAAGCCGTCTGACGCTGGCAATCGAAGCGTAAAAAATGTACAATCCAGCGCTTTATTAAAAGTGCCAGTAAAAAACCACCCCAAGCACCACGTTGTAGAGGAAGTATATGAGCGACAACCCGGCAAAAATTAACCTGTTAGATCTTAACCAGGCCAAGATGAAAGAGTTTTTCGAGTCTATTGACGAAAAAGCCTTTCGTGTCCGACAGGTCATGCAATGGTTGTATCGTTTTGGTGTTGATGATTTCGACGAAATGACTAACCTCAACAAAGTCCTGCGTGAAAAGCTCAAACGGTTGTGCGTGATTG
>JABSOG010000194.1 GCA_013216025.1 Algicola sp.
TGTATTGGTATAGTCCATCAGCAGTGCCAACCCACAGCGTATCATTGGCATCTTTGTAAATTGCACTAATGCTATTATTGCTTAAACTGTTTGGATTTGATGGCAGGCCTTTAACATGTCCAAATTGTTGTTTTCGCCTGTCGAGTTTGCTTAAACCATGGTTTGTGCCAATCCAAAGAGCACCTTGGTTATCTTCATGAATTGACGTAACAGAATTACTACTCAGGCTATCAACACTATTATTCTGTTCAAAATGAACAAAATAATTGCGCTGTGCATCATACTGGTTGAGTCCACCACCAGCGGTACCAATCCACAGCGTGCCGCTGGTATCTATAAACAATGAAGTTATGAGGTTATCACTCAAGCTGTGGGGGTCATTGTCTTGGTGTCTAAATCGTTTAAACTGTTTGGTTTTAACATCAAACAGGTTGAGACCGTCACTCGTTCCAACCCAAAGGTTGCCTTTAGTGTCCTCATGGATTGCATTAACCTTATTGTGACTTAAACTGCTTGGGGCCGTTTCATTGTATTGATAATGGCTGAAATGCTGCTGTTTAATATCAAAGTGGTATAAGCCGACCGGAGTACCCAACCAGAGATTGCCTTTTGTATCTTTATGTATGGTATTTAGGCTCTTTGTCTTGGTCTCACTGGGTATGAATCGTTTAAACTGTCCTGCGGATTCGTCAAATAGATTTAGCCCGCCACTACTGGTACCGACCCACAATATGCCTTTATTATCTTCAACGATTGAGCTAACCCAACCTTCACCCAAGCTATAAGGGTTTGTGGTGTTGTGTTTAAAATGAATAAAACGTTGGGTATCGGCATCGAACCGATCCAATCCACTGTTTTGTTTTCCTCTTCCTCCTGTACCAATCCACAATCGACCTTTTGAGTCTTCAAAAAGGGTGTGTATACGACTATTTGAAATTGAATGAGAGTCTTTGGCGTCATGGCGAAACACTTTAAAGGTATAACCGTCATAACGGTTTAAACCATTCAAAGTGCCAAACCATAAGAATCCCTTGCTGTCTTGAAGGATGCTCAATACCATATCATCCGACAAACCATCTTCAATTGATAAGTGCTCAAAACGCGTAGTGATTTGTGAAGCTTGGGCAAATGTACTAAACAGAAAAATCGACAGGATAATAAACAGACGGCTCATAGGGGGATATATTTGGTGTTTGATGGGTTTTAACTATAACCTGCATGGAGGACAAGGGACATCCATATATCTCAACGATGTAAGCCTTTTTTAACATAAACCCCATATTTAACCCCCTCAATATCCGGGGCAGCAGCGATTCTCTCAAACCCCATACGCAGATACATCGACAAGGCCACGGTCATAATGGGGCTGGTATGCAAGGCTATTTCATCGCATTTATCTTTAATTGCCCGGTCTATGCATTGTTGGGTCAGCTTTTTACCTAAACCTAATCCTCGATGGTCTGGAGACGTCACCAGCATCCTGATAATGGGCGTATTGGCCGGGAAGTGGCTGGGCTTTACGACGGCTGCGCCAACATAGGCAACCGCTGCCACTATCTCTTCGTTAAGGGCTGCTTCATCGTTAATGGTTGCCACTATAATCTCGGCCTCATTCGACAAAGATGAAAACTGCTGCGCCCGTTCACTAAATGCCGTCCAATTGTGAAAATCCTTGCTGTATTGTGAGAACGCTTTGACGGCCAGTGCATTGATCGCATCAGCATCAGAGGATTGGTAATCCCGAATGGTAAGCATTTTTTTTCGCGTTCCTGATTGGCTGGATTGTCATTATGATAAACTGCCCGGCAATTTACACAACCGAAAACCACCATGGATTGAACTTATGTTAACTGTCAGACAATTCAAAAGTGCTGATGCCCCGCGATTATGGCAACTCAAGTATCGCACCATCAGAACGGTGAATACCGTGGATTACACTCAGGCGCAGGTCGAGGCTTGGGCACCGGATGAGGTGGCTCCGGATAATTGGCCCCTGCGGGCTGAAACCATGGCGCCGCTGGTTGCCGAACTAGATGGTCAAGTGGTGGGTTATGCCGATGTGCAAAACGATGGTTATATTGACCATTTTTTTTGCGATGCTCAGCGACAAGGGCAGGGTATCGGCAAGGCGTTGATGTTAGGGCTTTTTGAGGCCGGCAAAGCCAAAGGTGTCACTCGGTTTTATTCTCATGTCAGTATCACCGCCAAACCCTTCTTTGCCCATTTTGGTTTTGACGTGGTCAAAGCGCAAGAGGTGGAAATACGGGGGCAGGTGCTGAGCAACTATATAATGGAGAAGAAAGTGGCGGTTGGTATGCCAAACAGTTGACTTACACAGGCGGCTTGCCTATATTACCCCGTTACATAATCACAGGCTTTTTACTGTGGTTTTTCACCTCATATTACATTAGTTCAGGAGTTAATAATGGCAGATTTAGACGGCATTAAAGATGGCAAAGATTTTGGTATTGGCGTACCACAAGTCAGTGAGCCTTTCTTTTTAAAAGGTTGTAACTCACTGGATTGGGGTTTGAAAAACCGCATGGCACAGATTTTCAATCCAAAATCTGGCAACACTGTTATGTTGGCTTTTGACCACGGTTATTTCCAAGGCCCGACTTCAGGTTTAGAGCGCATCGACTTAAACATTCAGCCGTTGTTCGAACACGCTGATGTATTGATGTGTACTCGTGGTATTTTGCGTTCAGTTGTACCACCACAAACCAACAAACCTATCGCTTTGCGTTGTAGTGGCGGTAACTCCATGTTGGGCGACTTGTCTAACGAAATGATTGCAGTAGACATCGAAGACGCCATCCGCGTTAACGCTTCTGCCATGGCTGCCCAGATTTACATTGGCTCTGAGCACGAGCATCAGTCAATCGGCAACTTGATCAAGTTGGTTGATTTGGGTGTTAAATACGGTATCCCAATGTTGGCTGTTACCGGTGTTGGTAAAGAAATGGCGCGTGATGCCCGTTACTTCGCACTGGCCAGCCGTATTGCTGCTGAACTGGGTGCCAACTACGTTAAAACGTACTACACCGAAACCGGTTTTGAACGTGTGACTCACTCTTGTCCAGTACCAATCGTTATTGCTGGTGGCAAGAAGTTGCCAGAGCTTGACGCATTGACCATGGCCTACAAAGCTATCGACCAAGGCGCTGCTGGTGTTGATATGGGCCGTAACATTTTCCAATCTGAAGATCCGGTTGCGATGATCAAAGCGGTTCGTGCCGTTGTTCACGAAAAAGCTACTGCTGAACACGCTTTTGCTTTGTTTAATGATTTGAAAAACAGCAAATAAAATATCCCTGCTTCGCAGGTTTATATGAAAAGGGGGGGAAATGCTTAGGCATTTTCCCCCTTTTTCTTTTTGAAATAGCTGATAACGACACTATACTTTAAGGCAGTTGTTTTAGATGTATGGAGTGTTTAAATGAATCTTGAGTCTAATCTAGTCACCCGGCTTGTTTTACTGTTCACCCTCACTATTTTTGCCTCAATGGCGTTAGCAAACAACAGCGTAAAAAGATGCCGCCCAATTTTTAAGGATGGCGTCATCAAAACACTTGCCCAAAGCAAAACTCAGTTAAAAATGACTGATGGCACCATGATCGCGCTAAAAGCGCACAGTGAGTTGCAAATTGATATGGGTGATGGGTATTCGAATGTTATCTCAATGACATTGTTCAAAGGCAGTTTGCGTACAGTCCCCGGTTCAATTGATGAAACTTCTGGCCATTATCGGCTTAAAACACCGGTTGGCAAGGTGATTTCAACTAGCGCTCATTTTGAAGTCGACATTATTGATGACGCGGTTTTTCTGTCGGTTTGGACTGGCTCTTTAGATTTTGTCGCAACCGTTGGCAAGCCTGCTGTTAATATTCGGCTTGGTGAAGGGCAGGGGTATTCTCACGCCAAGATTGATGCAAAAGGGCTGTTGA
This sequence comes from Algicola sp., assembly GCA_013216025.1. Taxonomy (GTDB): domain Bacteria; phylum Pseudomonadota; class Gammaproteobacteria; order Enterobacterales; family Alteromonadaceae; genus JABSOG01. The sequence goes on from JABSOG010000194.1 coordinate 3,948, forward strand.
CTTTGTTGAATAAGGGGCGTTAAAAGGGGTTATAGACAGCTGGTTGAGAGATGACGGATAACACGACTATACTTTAAATCACATTGGCATAAGCCAGTGGTTGTATTGGAGCGTCAAAATGAATATCGAGTCTAGCCTAGCCACCCGCCTTGTTTTACTGATCACCCTTATCGTTTTAACCCCAACAGCGTTGGCCGCTAATATCATAGGTAAAGAAAGCATTGGTAAAACCATTATTGCCAAAGGCCAAGTTTATCTGGTTGGCGTTGACAGCAAAAAGACCAACCGCTTAAGAAGACGAGCGCCAATTTATCAAGGTGATGTCATCACAACGCTCGATGACAGCAAAGCTCAGCTAAGAATGACCGATCGCACCATGATCGCCCTTAAAGCCCATAGTGAGTTGCATATTGAACGGCATGATGAGCACTCGGGTGTTATTTCAATGACACTGACAAAAGGCAGTTTGCGTACGGTCCCCGGTTCAATCGATACTATATATGGCAATTATCAACTTAAAACTCCGGTTGGCAAGGTGATTTCTACAAGCGGCCATTATGAGGTCGACATCATCAATGAAGATGTTTATCTGTCGGTTTGGACAGGGACCTTAGATTTTGCAATAACAGTGGGTGATACGGGCGATAATGTTAGGCTTGGCGAAGGGCAGGGACATTCTCATGCCAAAATTGATGCAAAGGGGCAGTTGACGTTGTTGAACAAAGGGCGTTAAAGGGGGCTTAAATCGATGAGCGAGACTGAAGTCTCGCTTTGATTAAATTGTCAGACTAAAACATGGGAGTATCACCACAACCTCGCGCAACCCTACTCCAATAAACGCACAGAGAGCTGTTTATATCAATGTCACAATATTGGTGAGCATTCAATTGGGCATACAAACATTCGTCATTCGGGTTCCAGTCAGCAGATGCGTTTATGCTAAAACCAAAGCCAATGGCGGCTATTGCTAATACGATTTTATTCTTCATGATCTATCCTTAAGTTTACTTCTTTTGAGGTATATAATTTTTTTTATTAAAATTTTCAAGGACTTAAAATCCTGAAAACAAAGGTATACTACAAATTTTGTACTGAAGAGGAAACAAAAATCACGATAGATAAACATAATAATTCTCTTTAAAGCGGTTTGCCCGGTTGTAACCAAAAGGTGCCATGATACAAAAGTTCGATATGTTTGGTGTCGGGAAATTCACGAAAGCAAACAATACCATTTTCATTTTTTGTTAATGTTAAACAATGATGCATATAACACAAAAGATCTTTATTAAGATCTGATAAATCTGCTACCCAGTTTATATGCAAGCTAAAAAATCTTCTATTGTTGATGCATTTTTGCTAAGGTCCTCGGTATCCCGTGTAAATAGGGATCATAAAGGCGCGAAGATGGTGTTTACCGTCGAAATGCCTCACTCAGTGTATATAAGGAATATGATGAATAGAACAACCTCCCACTTCAAGTGGCTTTGTCTGCTTGTCGCGATTGCACCCGCAGCCGCATTGGCCAACCAAAATCCGGTTGCCAACAATATCTTTTACAGCAACATCGAAGATACCCCGCGTTACCATAATGTCCTGTTTAATGACAGTGATCCCGATGGTGACAAATTATTCTTGCATACTGTGACCAGCCCTTCACACGGTTCGACCTCAAAATCCGGGTTCAATATTCTCTATCAACCAGATGCTAATTATTGTGGTGTGGATAGCTTTAAATACCAGAACAAAGATCGTCATGGAGCGGTGTCAAATATAGCGACCATCACCGTTGATGTCTCCTGCAGGAATGATGCGCCGGTGGCCAACAATATCTATTATGACAACATTGAAGATACTGCCAGGTATCACAGTGTATTGTTCAATGATACAGATGTTGAAGGGGACTCCATATTATTGCATTCAGTTGGTTCAGCCAGTCATGGAACGACGACCCAGGTTGACAATGATGTCCTCTATGTCCCGGAAAGTAATTTTTGCGGTACGGATAGTTTTACTTATCAAAATAAAGACGTTTACGGTGCCGTGTCCAACGTTGCTACCATTACCATTGGCGTTGCTTGTACCAATGATGCGCCGGTGGCTAACAATATCTATTATGACAACATTGAAGATATCTCAAGGTATCACAATGTGCTATTCAATGATTTTGATATTGATGGCGATGTTTTGTCGTTACATTTAGTCGGCCCTGCCGATTATGGTACAACTTCACGCAGTGGCAATAATGTATATTATGTGCCCAATACCAATTTCTGTGGCTCAGACAGTTTTACCTACTATAACAAGGATCCGAGTGATGTGGTTTCCAATCAGGCGACCATCACGCTAGAGGTCGCCTGCGTAAATGATTTACCGGTAGCAGAAAATGACCAGCTTGCTACCGACCAAGATGCTCCGCCAAAAGAATTTGATGTATTGACCAATGACACCGATGATGATGATGACGATATCTTGTTATTGACTGGCGTTGGTGTTGCGACTAGTGGCAAGGCTTACCTGTTAAACAATCAGGTGGGTTATACGCCAAATCCTCATTTTTGTGGTGCTGATAGCTTTACCTATACGCTGAGCGATGGTCAGGCAACGACCTCAGCGACAGTTGACATGACGGTTAATTGTAAATTGCGACCAAATGCGGTTGATGATTCTTTTACCGTTGCAGCCAATACCGGCAGCAATTACAAATTGGCCAACGGTGCTGATGATCCGGCAACCCTGGCGGTGCTTGCCAATGACAATAGTCAGACCCATCTAGTGGCGGCAACCGCCATTGCTCCGCACAGCGACTTTGGATCTTATTATAACAAGTCGTATATTGACTCAAACAGCAATACCATTAAATACATACCAAAATTGGAGTATTGCGGCCCAGACGAGATAACTTATCGCTCAATGGCGGCCAATGGTAATCAGTCGACACCAGCAATTGTCAAAATATTGGTCGATTGTGGTGTTGTTAGCAAAGCACAGCTGAACTATTTTGACGGTCTTTACTCAGTGCGAGGCACTGTTACGGCTCAAGAAACGTTTGCAGACTTGTCAATATTACATTTAAACAGCCAGCAAGATAATTCTGTCGGCAATAAAATCATCTACCTGACGGTCAATAAAAGCAACGACAATGAAAGGCCTTGTGTAACCTCTGGCTGTTCATTAACGACCTATGCTGTGGCAAAAGGCGACAGATTCATTGATGCCGTCAATGCTAACTCAGACACCGTTGCGAGCCTGTTTACAGGCGATATTCATAACGGTGAATACCGGATTAATATGATCGCCGTAGTTGATGGCGTTGAAAGTCCAATGACTTTTCGCAGGTTCAAATATCAACATAGTCATGGTATTAATCTGGCCGATGATTATGATCATCTGGTGGTTGCTTATAGCTATAATGTAGACAACTGTACGGGCCTGGGGTCGAAATGCGTGATCACCAACCTTGGCGAAATCACTCTGGGCGAAAACAATACAGCCACCCTGGATTTCAAAGTCTACCAGCCGTTTTTGAATAAACCATTTACAGATAAAGCGCAGTACTGGAACTGTAATAGCGGTTATGACAGCAAAGGTTATTGCATCAGTAAAGACCCACAGGCGGATGATGTTGATATTTTTAATAGTATTGCCAACGCGGCCAAATGGCGTGATTATAATACCACCATCAATGACGGTGTGAATGGTAAAATGACCCATCCTTATTTTCCTGACGTTGCGAAATCGTTGTTTGATGCAAAGGATGATGTAGTAGATGGACTTATCCCCATTAATTCTCAGCTCCAATCCAAATATGGCGAAATTGATCTGAACCAATTTGGCAACAATATCAATGATGCTGGCGAAGTTATTTTCACCGAAGCGGAGCAGGGGGCTTTGACGGTGCCACGGCCTTTTTCCGTGGTAAAGTATGAGGCGACATATCAATTTAATGGCAATAACGAATTGGTGATTAGCGGTACTAATACCACCCTCAATTTGGTGTTCAAACTGGGTGACTTGAATACCAAGGAGTTATATCTAGATACGGCTAAAAGTAACCTGCTCAGCAGGATCAGCTCAAACTGTCTAGTTGGTGGGTGTTTTGGGTACAATATTCGTGGATTTGCCTTTTTGTCCAAAACCCGATTTACCAATTTTAACAATGCCGAACAGTTTGAAAGCTGCTATCAGGGTGAGCAGTTAGAGAATGATGTCAGAAGTGTGATCTCTGGTGACAGGGATTCTCTTGAACAATTCATTACGCTGGCTGATCGCGGCAATGCCTCTTACAAGATTTGTCCATCGAAATACACCAAGGGCAGTAAAGTTGACCTTAGCGGTAATCGGACAACCATTGACAATGTCATCGGTAAATTGACCGATTGTCGTAATCGCGTGGTCGCTGGCCTGACCAACACCAATTATTGCTATGAACATTTGGGGTTGCCGTCCACAGCCTCGGTAACCTTAACCGAGAAGGCATCCCATAGCGGGCAAGCGGTAACGTTTGACTATAATTTCATTCCTTTTCAGGGCGCGCATATCTATGATACTGATTTTAGCAATAATCGTAGCTATGAGCCGATATTAGCACCGGTAACTGGCCGGGACAAGACCATATTTAATGGTCCGTTTGCGGTCGATCATGACGAAGCCGCCGGTGGGCACCGCTATATTATGCTTGGTGCCGGTGATGGCAGCGGCAAAATCAAAGGCATGGTATTCATAGAGTTAAGCTATGATCACCGCTTCCCGATCATTGCCATTGGATACAATAAGGCTGTGCCCGAATAAGAGATGACATGACTTGACTGTACACTCAGTCCGCTGTTGAGTAGATAACTATCCAAAAGCCCATATCTGTATGATATGGGCTTTTCATTGGCCCTGTATTTGCAGTTAAATTGTTAGAGCCAAAGGGGTCGGCTTGCCGCGAACGCACAATTTTGACAATTTGACGTCAAATGGTTTATGTTTGCTCACTTTCCAACTTATGCGCAATAAACTTGTCATACATCAGCAAACCAAACGCCGACACAACCCCAATCACCGCAAATAAATACCAAAAGTACTCAGGTTTGTTGAGGGTTTTGGCAAAGTATTCGTATCCCACGCCAGACAACAGCCCGCCGATTAAGAACCCGAAAGCCGATGCCAGATACAAGTACCCCTGATACATCGCCGATTGGTCTTGCGGCATCACTTTGGCGATGTACTCCATCGATTTTGGCGAGGCCAGCATTTCACCAATAGAAAATATCAACACGCTGCTGGCCACGGCTGTGCCTGCGAATACCATCGAAGGTGCCATGCCTAAAAAAACGTAACTTAGCGACAACATTAAGGTGCCACCAACCAATACCGTGAACGTTTTAAAGTGAGCCGAGAACTTGCTGACAAATAACTGGAAAATCACAATAGAGCCAAAATTGACCGAGGTGATAAGCTCTGGTTTGATCTGTTGATATTGGTTAACCCAGTCATTGGCAATGGCCGTGGCTTTGGCGTTGTCCATCATTGTTGCCGACAATCGCATCACTTCAGCCAGTTCTTTTTGCGGCACCATCACGCTGTAATTGGTTAATGTAAAGTAGGTTGCTTGCACTTCTTTAGGTGTGACGGATCCTTGGAATTGGCTCGATAACCCTTCGATAAACGGCACCAAATCATCTACATTGGCACCTGACATAAAGTCGGCGATTGCTGGACTCAACGTTTTAGAAAAGCTGATTAGGTCGCGGGTATCAATGAAATCTCGGACAAAAATGTTCAGAGATGTGAAAATTTGCAGGTAGACCACCCAAAAGCCTGAAAGGATCAGTAAATACCATAAAAAAGGCACGTTGCCGAATTTGATTTTGCTGGTATACCATTTGTTGCTGGTGGTAGAAGCCGATTTATCCCAAACAAAATTGATTATCAACCAACAACCACAAAAGATCCCGACTTGCGCCCAGCTAAGCAGGTTAGTGCCGGGAATGAGCAGCAGCACCAAAATTGGCACAACGGTTAATGCTAGGCGACCATTGCCCAGAACGGTTTGCACTTCTAACAATGTTTCTTTTAACGATTTATTGCTACTGGCATCAACAGTGGTTTTTGCAGGGTCTTTGTAGAAGAAAATGACCGGAATAAAGTTGATGGCTATGGTGACCGAGGCCAAAGTAAAGGCCAGTTCCCAGCTGATCTCGCGCAGGTAGGCGACACTGAGCGGGCCAAGAAAACCACCGACATTGACCATGGTGTAGAACAGACCGAATCCCAAGCTGCGGTTTTCGTCGTTGGTGGTGCGTCCAACAGTGCCGACAATGAGCGGTTTAAAGATCGCGCCGCCCACAGCAAGTACCATATAAGTGAGAAAGAAGGTGCCGTAGCTGTCAACCTGCCCGAGCATGTAATAAGAAGGGGTCATCAAGGCAAAGGAAATCATCAGCATTCGACGATAACCGTAGCGGTCGCCCAAGGCCCCGGTGATCACCGGCAGCAAATAAATCAAGGTCATGACGACCGCAGTGAGAGTGCCCCTTTGTTGCTCTGTTGCGCCAAGCCCGCCGAGCTCAGTCGGCGCTGTTAAATAAAGAGACAAAATGCCAAAACTGCCATACCAGGCCAAACGCTCCAAAATCTCCATACAGTTGGCAATGTAGAAATTGCGGTCAAAACTAAAAATGCCACTGCGCCGGGGTTTGTCTGTGGTTGTGTTGTTAATATTTGCGATTACCTGCTCATTTGACACGGGTAGACCTCCTGAAATTATATTTATATTGCGCACAATATAAACTAAATTGAGGCGTGATGCGAGCGTTAATTTTCTTAACTAGTGTCTGTCAGGTGATTGAAAAACAAACTGTTGACATTTCGATAAATGTCGAACTATAATGATTCCAAGATTCTAGAAATATAGATTCACGTGTTATCTCATTATAGCGAGTCACAGGAGTTCAAAATGTCGAGTGAGTTAAGCAGTGCGGTTGAGTTTTTTGTTTTTACCTTTGGTGAATTGGCCATCTTGTTTTTTATCATCAGTTTGGGGGTTAGTTTCATCCAGCAAAAATTACCACCCGAGCGGGTGAAAACATTGCTCAGTGGCAACGGGGGTTATGGCGTGGCGATTGGGTTGGGTGCAGTGACCCCCTTTTGCAGTTGTTCGACCTTGCCGATGACCATAGGGTTAATTAAAGCTAGGGCCGCATTTGGGCCAATTATGGCATTTTTGTTTACCTCACCATTGCTTAACCCCTTTATCGTTGGGCTGTTCTGGGTAACCTTTGGCGCAAAAGTCACTTTGATATACGGCACTTTTGTGGTGGGTTTGGCGATACTGGGCGGGTATTTACTGGAAAAATTCAACTTCGAGCGCTTTATTCGCCAAGAATTGTTAGCACCGAGCAGCCCTGAGCTAGGCAGTTGTAAAGGGTCTAACCAAAGCAGTTGCAGTGACTCACAACAAAGTGCCGAGCCTGTTAAAGTCACCCTGCGCGGCGTCATCAAAGAAACCAAAAGCCAATTCATCTCTTTTATTCCTTACATGGCCATCGGGGTTGGCGTTGGTGCGGTTTTACATGGTTACGTACCAGAAAGCTTTTTTGCACAACTGAGTGACGTCAACAGTTTGTGGTTAATACCCACCTCAGCCATTGTCGGCGTATTTTTATATGTTCGAGCGTCAACCATGGTGCCGATTGCCGCGTCTTTGGCTGCCAAAGGCATGAGCATGGGGGCAATTATGTCTCTCACTATCGGTGG
>JABSOG010000195.1 GCA_013216025.1 Algicola sp.
ATATCGGGTAAACCCAGATCAAGAATGAGACAGTCGAATTGGTCCGAGGCGATTTTTTCGAGCGCCTCGGTACCGCTGGCCACACAGTGGGTTTGAATGCCTTTATGTTCAATCAATTGACTGATTGCCCGTTGACTTGCGGCATTATCTTCAACAATCAGCGCTTTTTTAATGGTTGTTGTATGAATGCGTGACAAGCGGCCGATAACTTCGTTGATCTCTTCTTCAGCGACCGGTTTGGTCAAAAAACCAATAGCGCCATTTTGCAGATTGACTTCACTGCGGTCTCGGGCTGTAACCACGTGCACCGGAATATGTCTGGTATCCAGATGAAATTTCAATTGGGCCAAGACATCGTCACCATCCATGTCTGGTAATCCGAGATCTAAAATGACACCCTTGGGTTGATATTCGAGCGCCAAATACAAGCCGCTTTTGCCATCGCCAGCGACCAGACCTTTATAACCCTGTTCACGGACCAACTTAAGCATAATGTTGGCAAATGTTCTGTCATCATCAATGATCAGCAGGCTGTTATCGCCCGGTTTCGTTTGATTTCGGTCATCAGAAATGAAACTTTCAACAGCAGCCATCGGAGTTTGTATTTGTGCTGTTACCGTGGGGTTGGCTGGACTTTGTTGCTTCACATCAGTGTTTTTGGCAGGCTGCGATTGGGCCTGATATGTCATTGGCAGGTAAAGGGTGAACGTGCTGCCTTGCCCTTGTACGCTGTTAAGGATGATCTCACCGCCGAGTATTTTGGCCAACTCCCTAGAGATGGTTAACCCTAGTCCAGTACCGCCATAATGTCTGCTGGTAGAGCCATCGGCCTGTTGGAAGGCTTCGAATATTTCTTTTTGTTTATCGGGTGATATGCCAATGCCAGTGTCAATCACCGAAAAGCCCAAAGCGCTGCTCACTGCAAGCTTCGAGTGATAGAAAACGGTGTCTGTGCGAGGCCGATGAATGTTTAACTCAATGGTGCCGCTGGCGGTAAACTTGAATGCATTGGAGAGAAAGTTTTTCAGCACTTGTTCGAGTCGTTGAGGATCGGTTTGGATTACCGCTGGTATATCCGCTGCCCGGTTTACCTTAAATTCAATATTTTTGTGGGCTGCACTGACGTTGAATAAATCTCTTATATTTGAACAAGTCGTGGTCAAGTCAACCGTTTCAGGCATTATGGTTAACTTGCCAGCCTCTACTTTGGACAAGTCCATAATGTCGTTGATCAGCAACAACAAGTCAGCACCGCCTTCGTATATGATCCGCAAGTCTTCGACTTGTTCTTCATCGAGATTGCCTTTTTTGTTTTGCGATAACCCTTTAGATAACAATAAAAAGCTGTTTAATGGGGTTCTGAGTTCATGAGACATGTTGGCCAAAAATTCAGATTTGTACTTGCTGGCCAACGCCAAGTCTTCTGATTTTGTCTCTAACGCTTTGCTGGCTGCTTCAATTTCGGCTTTTTGGGTCTCTAGCGATCGGGTTTTCTCCGACAGTTCTTCGTTAGATGCCCTTAATTCTTCACTTTGTGCTTTGAGTTCTTCTTCAGACACTTTGAGTTGATTGGTCTGTTCTTCAAGGCTTTCATTGGACGCTTGCAGCTCTTCTTGTTGAGACTGTAACTCTTCGCTTTGACGTTGGGTTTCTTCCAGCAATTCTTGGGTTTTCGACTGTTCAAAAACAGAGCGGATCATGATGGCCATCGGTGCTTTGAGTTGGTCGAGCAGTTCAATCTTGTCATCTGAAATGTCACTAAAGGCACCGAATTCTAACACCCCCATGACCCTGTCATCTGTTACCAGCGGTAACGCAACGATATTACGTGGCCAAGAATCACCGATAGAGGAATTGATGCGCGAATAATCCTCTGGTATACCGGTAATAGAAATGGTTTGCTTTTCAAGCGCCGACTGGCCAACCAGACCTTCTCCAAACGAGATAGTATCACCGAGTGACTTTCTTTTGTTAAAAGCATAACTGCCGGTCAGGTGCAATTTATCGTTGTCGACAACGTAAAAGGTCATGATTTGTACTTGCAGGTAATTCGCCAAATATTGGCATATTTGGGTGCACAGGGTGCGTAAATCCGATATGCCTCTGGCGGCATCATTGACACCAGTGAATCCGGTTGATATCCACAGTGCGCGGGTGGTGTTTTGGGCGTTTTCTTTAAGGGAAATTGTCATTTTTTGCAGGGCTAACCCAAGCAGGTCTTTTTCGCTGCGGGGGGTGAAACTCACAGAATAATCGCTCGCGGCCAGGCCTTCGGCGACCTGCGATACATTTCGCAGTATTTCGGTCATGTTTTGCAGTGATGTACCTAATTTGTCTTTATCACTACGGGGTTTGATGTCGGCGTTATAATCCCCCGAGGCTATGATATCGGCTTGGCGAGAAGCCTCGTCTAGTGTGTCGACCATATTATTGATAGACACGGCCAGTAAATCATTTTCGCCTTGTTGCTTAACCTTGAATGAAGTATCACCTGTGGCGAGGGCTTCGGTGACCTGCGACACATTTCGCAGTATTTCGGTCATGCGTTGTAGCGCTGTACCAAGTTTGTCTTTATCACTGCGGGGTTTGATGTCGGCGGTGTAATCCCCCGAGGATATGATATCGGCTTGTTCTGCTACATCGTTTATCATTTCGATAATACGACGCATCGCGTTAGCAAGCAGCCCTTCTTCGCCACTACTTTGATAACTCAGTGCCAAACCCAGGTTGCCGTCTGCAAGGCCGTTGGCAACGTCAGTCATTTGTTTGATGGGGTTAGTAATAATGCGGGTGACCAAAATGGCCAAGGTGATACTGACGAAAATACCGACAATTAAAGTGAAAACGATTGACAGCAGTGCGCCTGAATTTGTCTGTTGGCCGGCTGTTACCGCCAAATGATAAATCGCAACCCCACTTATCAATATCTGCGTCAGTATGACCATGCCAAAAACAACACCAATACGGTTTTTTATCGTTAAATCCTGAAGTCTCATTGTGTTGCCTTATATGAAGGGTTGAGTTGATTGGTTTTAAGCCACTGGTTGAGGACTTTTTCGAGTTGTGTGGCGGTAAAGGGTTTGGTGACAAAATCATCCATGCCCACTTTAAAGCACTTTTCTCTGTCTTGGGCCAGCGCATTGGCGGTTAATGCAACAATGGGTGTTCGGTGGTTTGTTTGCATGGCGCGTATGGCCTTGGTCGCCTCGAAACCGTCCATCACCGGCATAAGACAGTCCATAAATATCAGGTCGTAGCTGTTTTGCCTAAAACACTCGATGGCTTGTTGACCATCAACGGCGATATCAACAACCAATCCGAAATTTTCAAGCATATTGGCGGCGACCAGTTGATTGATTTCATTGTCTTCAACCAGCAGTATTTTTGCGTCAAAATGGGCGGTCTGAGGCATTTTTTGACATTCTGTCTGATTAGTCGCGTTATCATCGACCGTAGTGGCGACTGGGGTTAAAACAAACTCGACAAAAAAACATGATCCTTTACCGAGTTCAGATTCGAGCCAAATTTTGCCGCCCATCAATTCGACCAACTGTTTGCAAATGGACAGCCCCAAACCTGTGCCGCCAAATTTGCGTGTGGTGCTGCTATCGGCCTGGGTAAATGAGTTGAACAGTTTGTCAATATGCGCCTTGTCTATGCCAATGCCGCTGTCTTGCACTGTTAAACGCACTTGTGTTTGGTTGGTGTTAAGGGGGTGGCATTTGGCTTTTATCCGAATAAAACCTGACTCAGTGAATTTGATCGCATTACCCAGCAAATTAACTAAAATTTGACTGATTCGTGAGGGATCACCGCTAAAGTGGGTGGGCTCGTCTGAAGGGTATTCCATTGACAAGTCAATGTCTTTACCCGTTATATTAACCGCCAGTAAAGACATCACATCATTGATGGTGTGCGCCAAGTCAAACGGGATATTTTCAAACTCAATCTGGCCCGAATCCAGTTTAGAAAAGTCCAAGATGTCATTAATGAGTGTCATCAATAAGCTGCCAGAATTGATAATAATATCGATTTTATCCCGTAGTTCATCGGTCAATTGCATTTGACCAATCAATTGGGCCATACCCAACACGCCGTTCAGCGGCGTGCGGATCTCATGGCTCATAGTGGCCAAAAACTGTGCTCTGTGTTTGCTGGCCAATTGTGCCTGTTGCAGCGCCTGCAAGCGTTCCTGTTCAAGCTTTTCGCGTAATTCGATTTCGTTTTGCAGCTGCGTATTTGCTGATTTTTCCCCTGCCAATGCCTGCTCTAGTTGTTGCTGGGCATGGTATAACTTAAGGAAAAAACGGATTTTGGGGATTAAAATCTCATCATTAATCGGCTTTTCGATGTAATCTACGGCACCTGATTCGTAACCGCGTACATGATGCTTTTGGTCTTTGTAGGCTGCGGTGAGAAAGATAATCGGAATATGGTTGGTATTTGGGTTATCCTGGAGGAATTGTGCGACCTCATAACCGGACATTAGGGGCATTTGAACATCCAGCAAAATCAGGGCGATATCATGTTTAAGGGTATTGGCCAGCGCGGCATTGCCGCAATCGGCAGTGATAATGTCGACCTCCAGCTCACGCAGCACCCTTTGTAACGATACAAGATTGGACGGGGTATCATCAACAATCAGTATTTTTGCTTTTTTGTCCATTTCTATGGTTCTATTTTGCTTGTCTACTCTTTATTTAAGAGTAAAAGTTGATTTAATTCAATGGCAGGCAACGGTTTTGCGTATAAATAACCTTGCAAATAATCACAGCCTTGTTCGGTTAAGAACTCGGCTTGCATTTGGGTTTCAACCCCCTCTGCAACCACTTTCATGCCCAACGTATGGGCCAGATTGATGATAGCCTTGATAATAATATCACTTTCTGCGTTACTGCCGATGACTCGTACAAACGACAAATCTATTTTTACCGTATCTATCGGTAGTCGCTGCAAGTAACTCAAAGATGAATAACCGGTGCCAAAATCATCAATTGCGATTTTCACGCCCAAAGCATGAATGGCCTTGAGCGTATCAATGGCTGTTTCAGGGTCTTCCATTAAGGCGGTTTCGGTGAGTTCTAATTCTAGCATTTCGGGTTTTATGCCGCACTGTTGTACAACACTCTTGATCATTTGAACAAAGTCGGCTTTGCCAAGTTGTTTGGGGGATACGTTAATCGCGACGGACATCTCGAAGTTTGTGTCATTGTCACTGTTCCATTGAATAATTTGCGTCGATACGGCTTCAAGTACCCAGCGACCCAGCGCGATAATTTGCCCGGACTCTTCAGCCAAAGGGATAAACTTTGCCGGGCTGATGGTGCCTAAGCCGAGCGGATGCCAACGTAACAGCGCTTCCATACCCATGATGTCTTTGGTTTTTGCATCCACTTTTACTTGGTAATGAACCTCAAGTTCTTGCTTGTCGATGGCCCCCTTGAGGCGTTGTTTAAGTGATAAAAGGGCCAGCATTTGTTGCTGCATCTCATTAGAAAAGAAGCTAAAGGTGTTTCGTTGCTCTTTTGCCTTGTACAAAGCGATGTCGGCAGCCTTGTTTAACGTCTCACAACTTTGACCGCAGGAGGGGTAACAAGCAATACCGATGCTGGCCCCACAACTAATTTCATTGTTATTGACCATAATTGGCGTGTCTAGCGCTTTTAAAACATCATTTGCGACTGCACCGGCATCTTGAGGTTGTGATATGTCGGTGAGCAAAATGGCAAATTCATCGCCGCCCATCCTGGCGACGATATCACTGTCACGCAAACTGCTTTTGATGGCTTTTGCTGCGCTGCACAGTACATAATCACCGGCATCGTGGCCGAGGGTATCGTTAATGGTTTTGAAGTGATCTAGGTCGAGGAAAAGCACCGCGAATTGAGTCTTATTGCGTCTGGCAAGGTTAAGGGTTCTTTCTTCAAAGCTGTGAAACATGTTGCGATTGGATAAACCCGTTAATACATCGGAACTGGCCAATTGCTCCAATTCAAGCCGGGCAAGCTTTAACTCAAGGAAGACTTTGACCTTGCTCAACAGGATGACGGGTTCAATCGGTTTAAACAAATAATCCACCGCGCCTTCGTTGTATCCGGCGATCAAAGCATCTTGTTGTTTCATATTGGCGGTTAAAAAAATCACGGGAATGTGGCGGTAACTTTCATTGCCTCTCAACAACGAAACAGTTTCAAAACCATCCATATCCGGCATCTGTACATCCATTAAAATCAGAAAGTAATCTTGGTTGACAATGGCCTTTAAAGCCTCGTTTCCGGATTGTACTACATCAATATCGATGTCGAGTATTTCTAGCACCCTTTTGGTGGCATAAAGGTTTTTTTCATTGTCATCGACAACCAGTAATGAAGGTCTATTTTTGTCTAGCATGTTCAATTTAAAATTTCGTCTATTGCACTTATTGCGCGTATTGAGTTTTAATCGTAGTTGATTGAGACTTACAGCGCAATGAAACTAGCAAGGGCTCGCCCAGCAATGGCTGTTTACCGGTCAGAGTATTAAACAAACTCACCAACTTTCTTGTACAATCTCTCAATCGTTAAAATAGCAGCAGCTAATAACAATTTTAAGGTTTGATTAATGACAGAGGCAAAGCGCAAGCGCCCATTGGATGGCATTAGAGTGATTGAGGTAGGTCAATTGTTGGCGGGGCCTTTTTGTGGCTCAATGTTGGCTTATTTTGGTGCCGAGGTCATTAAAATTGAACCGCCGGGTAAGGGCGATCCCATTCGTGGCTGGCGGGCGTTAGATGACAGCGGTACGTCTTTTTGGTGGCGCAGTTTGGGTCGCAACAAAAAGAGTGTGACGCTCGATTTACGTCAGGCCAAAGGTTGCGAGTTGGCCCGTCAGCTGATTGACAGCGCTGATGTCGTAATTGAAAACTTTCGCCCGGGCGTGATGGAAAAGTGGGGCTTGGGGCCAAAAGACGTGAAGTTGAGCAACCCCAAATTGGTTTATGCGCGTATCTCGGGTTATGGCCAAGATGGCCCCTATGCCAAAAAACCGGGTTTTGCGTCAGTCTGTGAAGGCATCAGTGGTTTTCGTTATGTCAACGGATTTGCCGACCAGGCTCCAGTGCGGCCCAACCTGAGTATTGGCGATACCATCGCGGGCATTCACGCCGTACTTGGCATTGTATTGGCGCTGTTCGAGCGTCAAAAAGAAGGTGGGCAGGGCGAGGGGCAAGTGGTTGATGTTGCCTTGTACGAAGCCATGTTTAACCTGATGGAAGGCGTGGTGCCAGAATATGATGGCTGTGGTGCCGTGCGCGAACCCTCGGGCACAACAATTACGGGTATCGTGCCCACCAATACTTATCGCTGTAAAAATGACAAGTATGTGGTGATTGGTGGCAATGGTGACTCTATCTTTCAACGCTTGATGGTAGCGGCGGGCCACCCTCAAATGGCGGATGATCCACACATGGCAAATAACGCAGGAAGGGTGCAGTGCGAAGCTGAAATAGACAAAGCCTTGACCGACTGGTGTCTGTCATTGGATTCAGATCAGGTGATACAGACTTTAGAAGACGTCAGAGTACCTTGCGGGCCTATTTACAACGTTGAAGACATGATGAGCGATCCGCACTTTAACGAGCGCGGGTTGTTCGAAGAGGTCGAAATAGACGGCAAGCCGCTTAAGATCCCCGCAATATTACCCAAACTCAGCGATACGCCCGGCCGCACCGACTGGCCCGGTGGTGAGGTTGGCAGTCATAATGACGAAATACTGCAAGATTTGCTGGCACTTGATGACGCCCAGTTAGATACGCTGCGCGCTGAAGGCGTGATTGACTGAGCCTCAGCTTCATGCCATCAACATCACCGCCATTTTAGGTAAAAATTGTCAACATGTGGGTCTTTACCTTCTGAACCGGTCAACTTGCCTCAATTCATTGGCAACAATAGGCCGGGGATATATTATCCGCTGGTCTTTATTAATGAAGGAATGTCTGTATGAAAATAAACACTGGATTAATGTTGTTGTGCGCCACTTTGTTGGTTCACACCAAACTGGGTGTTGCACAAGAGCCTGCAGTAGATGTAATGATAGACAAGGTCGTTGCTGCCTATGGTGGTGACAAGCTGCTGTCATTAAAGGGTTTTAAGCTGACTGACAAACGCCAAGAATTTAGAAACGGCCAAAACCATAGCCCAAATGAAACAGACCTGTTTTACCGCCACGCGAGTGTCACGGTGGATTTGGTTAAGCAACGCAAAGAATTTCGTCTAATACGCGGAACCGTAACCTCTGGACGAATTTTTGATGGGCAAAACGGTTTTAGTATTAACCCTACTGCACGGGTTCTGACAAAAAGCGCCAGGATTAACTTTGCTACTGCCGACAGCAAACGCCTGCTTCATCTCGATACGGCACTGGTGCTGATGCTAAAAGATGCCCGTGAAAGTGCCGAATATGTCGGTGAGCGCAGTCACCATGGCGTTATGTATGATGTCGTCAAGTTCAAAACCAAACAATACCCGCAGCTGACACTTTTTATTGATAAGCACAGTGGCCGAATAGCACAAATGCAAAGGCCCTACCGTAAAACCCAATATTACAACACTTACTTCTCAGAATTTACCCAAAATAAAGGTGTTACTTATGCGGCAACGACATACCAGACCAAGGCAGGCAAGCCGTTAAGCATGACAACCTCGCGAAAGTTCGAGATTAACCCAGACCTTGCAAAGGCATTTAAACTGCCCAAGGGTTATTCAAAACCCAAAGAGGGCATTGATTTTTCAACAATGACGGCACTAAAAATCGCCGACAACCTCTATCAGGCTGGCCGATATGGCGGGTTTTCTATTTTTTATGACGCTGGTGAATATTTTATCGCAGCGGGTGGTTATTACGAATTGGGTCAACGGTTCGCCAAAATCAAAGCGCTTGGGGCACCAGATAAACCATTGAAATATCTAGTGGTTAGCCACCATCACGACGACCACTTGAGCGGCATGAAAGAAGCAGCAGATTTGGGGGTAAACTTCATCACCGTAAAAGACAATATCGACAGTATTCGCGAAGCGGCAAAAGTTGAATTGGCTGATGAGCGTTTTACTATTGTTGAAAATGAAGGCGAGTATGCAAATGGTGAGGTAAAGGTGCTCGACTTCGATAATGAGCATGCCAAACATAACCTGATGACCTATTTTTCGTCGGAAAAATTACTGTTTACAGCCGACATGTTCATCGCTCGTGATGTCGTCGGTTTGCCCAAGGGTGAACAATCACACCTTGCCTTGAAACAGAAGTTAAATCAGGCAGGTTTTGATGTTGAGCAATTTGCAGCCGCGCATAGCAGCCGGTTGTTAACCATGGGCGATCTTGATGAGACGATCGCAAGTATAGTGCCAGAGGAATGCCCAGCGCATTGGGCAATATGTGAGAAATAACGGGGCCATGGTAAAGTGGCATTCGAACCAAAAGTAAGAAATTGACTGCGTCGGGTGGGCTCGTTTTTTTGCCCACGCGTTAACCAAACCAATATTATTGAATGTATGATCGACCCTAATCGAGAAGAAAACAATGAGAAGCTTGGCAAGGAACTTACCCGTTTAGCCGTCTATATCAATGTCGCGACCTACAGGTTCTTGAAGCTTGTCGTTGAGTTTGAACGACGTAAAGCCTGGAACACTGGAGGCGTTCGCTCTTGTGCGAAGTGGAGTCCATGGATGGACGACAGGGGATAGATTAGGGATTCATTCATCAAGCTGTTTAAGGATTTACTCGTTATGGCAGACCAGTGAGTGAATTCATCCCTGAAGGGTTGGCCCTAGCCAAATAAGCTCCTGCATTTGTCAGTCTACAGGCGTCCTGCCTTAGTGTCGGTCATCCTGACTCTCCACCTCATAGGAACAAAAGCTCCAAGTACCCGCTTCCTGTGTTGTTTGCTGTATAATGGAAGGGTCCGATTGATGCCATTATCACTGCTAAATATACGATGTTAGACCTTTGTAAATAATTGAATTTATTCATGTAATTTATTAGAGTGTGGAAGGTAGGAGCCCTCTCTCTTATCATTTCCCAAGGTTATGTCACCCTTTAGATAAACCCAATTACACCTTCTTCGCCACTTCCTTTCGAAGCCACGCCACTATTTTCATCTTAAACCGCAAAAACCGGCTGTCTAAACCAGCCAATGCTGTCTCTTCGTTTTCTGTCGGCAAACCATGCTGTTTTATGAGAGCAATTGATTTGCGCCATAAATCCTTTTGAGTTTGTAAATTACCTAACTTATTATGTACGCTTCCTTGACTCCAATAACAACGTGCAAGCCCTTCCCGGTCACCTAAAGTGTCAGATATGGTCGCTGCCTTTTTAAACAAAGCCATTGCTTCTTCTAACTGGTGTTTATCATTTAAAATCAGCGCCTGATTGCTGTAACAATTTGCCAACTCAGACTGGTTTTGCAACTTTTTATACGTCACCTCTGCCTTCTTAAGTAAAGCCATTGCTTCATCCGGTAGGCCTTTTTTACGTAGAGTCAGTGCTCGGTTGCCATAACAGATAGCCAACCAAAGTTGATTTCCGAACTTTTGATTAATGACTTCGGCCTTCCTGTACAATAAGATTGCCTCATCTGGTTGATTTTTTAGACGCAGAATCGATGCTTGATTACAAAAACAGCCTGCTAATCCCTTTTGATCATTTAATGTTTTTCTTATTACCTCTTCCTTTTTATACAAAACCATTGCTTTATCCAATTGTTCCCAACTTTCCAGTGCCGATGCTTGATGCCCAAGCGCCATAGCAACCCAATTTTGCTTATGATCAAAACACTCAATCACCCATTCGCAATATTGAACAAAACGCTCGACATGGCCACGATTACTACAAAACTGCCAGAAATCCCCTCCCGCCCAATCAACCAAACGTTCATCTTTACCAGCCTTCAAACGAAGTACCGCCGAGTTAGTTTGGCTTATCCAACGGTCTAATTTCAAAAAATGCTGAGGTTTAACGATAAACACCCGGTGCACGGTATCGGTGTGCAGCTTTTTTAATTTTTCATCAACCAATTGAGCCTGTATTAACTCTCTGACCAGTTGGTGCAATTCATAATGGGCCACGTCATCAACATTGGTTTGCTTACACCAGCTAAAACGTACCAAGGCCTCAAGCGAATTCGTTAATACACTGGCCTTGAGCGTAGTCCCCAGCTGTTTTAAAAAATCCAGCGGAACCCCACCGGGGGCGCAAACGGCCAATTTGGCCAGTACCTTTTTGTGTTCAGGGGTTAACAATGGTGCTGACAAGTCAAAAACAGCGGCAATTGAACGTTCATCGCTGTTGGCTTCGTGTCTCAGGGCTTCATCAATGAGGTTGAGTTTGTTGCCGGACTCTAATTCGTTTAGCAGTTGAGTCGCGCTGTAGCGGGAGCCAAACATCATAGTGCTGATGGCCAGTCGCAAGGCTATGGGCAAAAAACCGAGTTGTTCGGCGATGCTCAGGTAAATGGGCTCTTGCTCGGTTTGATAGTTATCCTCTAACAAACGATAAAACAGTGACAAACATTCATCGGCATCAAAGGCTTGTATATTACTGGCGGTGATTTTGAGTTTGCTGCGCTGAATTTTAAGGGTATCCGCCAAGTCTTGGTCGCGACTGGTGACAATGATGCTGCTTTTACAGCGTTTTGGCAAAACGG
>JABSOG010000196.1 GCA_013216025.1 Algicola sp.
CTCCATGCATTGCCCTAATAAGCACATCCATGTGCAAATGTGCGTTCGAGGATAAGTACATCCATGTACAAAAAAGCCCGGCGTTAGCCAGGCTTTTTAATCCAATATCTAAATCAGCATCGTCCGATTTTTGCTTTACCAGGCTAACTTGTTAACCTTTTATCACTATCGCGAAAGGCGGAGCCAGCAAGATAAATTTACTCGTAAGACCAAGCCATGTTAAGGCCGGAAGTAGCGGTTTTATTGGCTTTGATACCAATAACCCATGCACCTTCACCAGGAGAGGCGATAGTACAAGACTCGTCATTACCAGAAACCTTTGAACGACAGTCGTAAGCTCTGTTAGTTGGGTTAGAACCCAATCTCAGATACAATTTGACGTTACCAGTTCCACCGGTAGTCGTAACAACAAAGTTAGATGCGCCAGCTGGGATGTCAACTGTGGTACGATCCCATCCTTTGGCTACAATAACGATGTCACTCTTAGAACCGCTGTCTCCGCCTCCAGGAGGAGTACCGCCGCCGTCATGGTCTGCAACCAGAGAAATACCTGAGTAAGCGCTGTAACCATTAACCATTACATAGTAAGTACCAGCAGCGGTGAAGTTACAAGCTTCAGTGTTGCCAGACGCGTATGGACGACAATCGTAACTGCTGCTGGTAGGTGCTGAACCTAACTTAACATACAAGTCAGCATCACCAGAACCGCCATTCATGTTGAATGTAACGCTGCTGTTAGCGCCAGTTGCATCGAATTCCCAATGAGTTTCGCTGCCAGTTGAGCCCGCGATAGTCACTGACTCGCCTTTGATCAGTACACCTGGAGGAGGTGGTGGTGGAGCATCACAAGTGTAAACACCAACAACAGCAAATGCGGCTGTTACGTCAGATGCAGTGTAGCCCAAGTCGCCCGCTGCTTTGAAAGCACCACAACCGCCTTCGTCGAATGTGCTGTTTGCTGTCCAGTATGTTTGGTTAGCCAAAGCCATGACTTGGAATGCAGTTTTGGTAGTCCAACCGCTAGTTGTAGCCAACTGGTAGAAGGCTCTGTTGAAGACACCTGAGCTGTAGTGAACATCCATTGAGCTGGTGAAGTCGTCTGCGTGACCAATTGAACGGCCGTCTTGAGTCGGATCGTCCATGTAACGAAGTGCGCCGGTACCTTTAAATATTTGCTCACCAACCATCCAGTCGTTAGAACCATTCATGAAGAACTCGGCTGCTTCACCAGACATATCAGAGAAGGCTTCGTTCATGCCGCCTGACATACCGCTGTAGACCAAACCAGAGTTTTGCTCAGTGAAGCCGTGGCTGACTTCGTGTGCAGATACGTCAAGACTGACCAAAGGAAAGAAAGTCGTAGCACCGTCACCAAATGTCATTGCAGAACCATCCCAGAATGCATTTTCGTAGCTGTTGCCATAATGAACTCTCATGGTCAACTGGAACGTTAGTGGCGCTTGGCCAGTATAATCGTTAAACATGTCGAAAATAACATCACCAAAGAAATGTGCGTCATTCAATGGCGCGTATGCACCGTTGATTTCTTTGTGTGTGTTGTCAGTACCAGAGAAAGAGAAAGCGGTGCTACCTGACGTGCCATGGTTCAAATCAACGGTTTTAACGTTGCTATTAGTCATGGTTGAGTTGCCGCCGCTGTAGCTTACATTCAATGGACCGAAATCTGTACCGTAGAAGTATTTACCCGTTTTAGTGTTTCCACCTGGACCCGTTGCATCAGCGTGCTGCAGGTTATCATATTGGAAAAGCACCGCGCCGGTGTTGGCATCGATGAAAGCAGTCGGACGAGAAACGTCTTGCTCGCCATTACCTGGACGTACATAAGAAACCAAGTTAATCAAACGTGGCTTGTTGTCTACCATGTAGATAACACGTTCGCTTTGCTTGTTGTAAATGCCGCTGGCTTTTACAGAAGCAGCTTCGCCGATGAAGTTATTCAAGGCATCTTCGGCTGTAATACGGCCGCGAACCATCAAAGGCCCTTCGATGTTTAGAAAGTTACCAGAAACATTGGTGAAAAAACCCATGTCTGATTGAGTGGCTGCAACACTGTGACCGAAGACTTTAACACCTTGGTAGTATTGCTGGAAACGTACTTTGGTTACGCCGTTGTCAAGTGCAACTGATTTGCTGGCTTTCATGCTGTCGTTAGCTGAAAGGCCCATCATTGCGCTGATGTCGTTACTTTCGAATTGAACCATTGATTTGGCATCAACCAGATTGGCGGCATTGGCTGACATGGATAGTGCGCATACAACTGCTGCACAGGTTTTTGAAATGGTATGAAGTTTCATATTTTTCTCTTGTTATTGTTAGTCTAAATTACTCTTCGACCCTATTGGTTGGGTTTTGAATAAGGTGTCCCTCTTATCAGAAGATGAGTGTTGCCAGTGTATCCCGACAATCTTGCTCGTCCCCCTGTCCTAGTGACAAATAATCTACTCCTCTAATTTTACAATTTCCAGCATTATTTTAACTGTCAACAATTATTTTTTAACAATTTGTATTCAAATGCAACAGAGCTGACATGTTTGAGAAAGTTATAAATGAGGTAAATCAATCACTTGGAAAGTACAATAAATTAGAGTTTTAGCTCGAATAAAGTTAAAGTTATTCGCGAAAATTGCCAAAAAAAATCTAAAATAACGACAAATGTTAACTTTTAGGGTTGTTTTTTGATCTCTTTAAAGACAAATGATAAGCAGAGACTCGCATCTACCGTTCAATGGTGTAGGGTGTATAATAGACCTTGACGTCACTTTTTAAGATTGGATACATGCTACAGCTAGACAAAAAATTTTCGATACCATTGGCTGAAATAGAATTAACAGCCATTCGCGCCCAAGGTGCCGGTGGCCAAAACGTCAACAAGGTCTCATCTGCCATTCATTTACGATTTGATATCAAGGCGAGCTCTTTGCCTGTGTTATTCAAAGAACGCCTGCTGGCGTTAAAAGACAATCGGCTCACTAAAAGTGGCATTATCATCATTAAGGCGCAGCAGTTTAGAACACAAGAAATGAACCGTGAAAACAGTTTGAAAAGACTGGCCGAGTTAATCAACTCGGTGATGGTAGTCAATAAAGTCAGGCGGGCGACCAAACCAACCCGGGGATCGCAGACCCGTCGAATGGACGGAAAAACAAAACGCGGGGCGGTAAAAAGCAATCGCGGTAAAGTGAGTTATTGAATCAATTTTTTGGTAAGCGTAGTAGGAGCGAGCTCCAGCTCGCGATAAATGGTGAAACCATTTCAAAACCTTTATTCAAACATTGCAATGCCTTTCCGTAACCCCAGAAATATTTGGCCTTTGGCCAAAATCGCGAGCTGGAGCTAGCTCCTACTATCCCTCACTCATGTAATGCCAGCATCTTATCGGTCATCTTCATCACCTCTTCAACATCCTTGGCAAAGTAAACCAACTCGCGGTAGGCCTGTTTCGAAAAGACAAAATTATTAAGCAGAAATTTAATTTTGATGGACTCGATATCGCCAAAGATAATGATTTTCCGGTCAAATTCTTTGTTGGCTTGCAACCGATTCCAAGTGACCATGGTTTCGGCCATCGTGCCCAGTTGTCCATCCAATACAATAAAGACTTCACATTCACACAAAACGCTTAATCTTGTAAAATAGCACTCTTTCAAAATCAAATTGTCTATATGCTGGTCTGACATGTACCTTTGGTCACCATAGGCCACCAAATTGACGATACTGACTTTCTGGGCCTTATGCACCCCTTCCAGAAAACGACCG
The DNA here is from genome assembly GCA_013216025.1 of Algicola sp. GTDB lineage: Bacteria > Pseudomonadota > Gammaproteobacteria > Enterobacterales > Alteromonadaceae > JABSOG01. Next base: position 3,778 of record JABSOG010000196.1, read on the forward strand.
ATTAGGCCCGTGGTAGAACCGACAAAAATATCAAGGTCTTTTTTGGCCAACTCGCCACCCAGAGCTTCAATCTGCGCTTGATAATCATTTGTGCCCGTTACGTTTGCCGAGCCAAAAATAGCTACACTTAATCGCTCAGTCATCGGCATTTCGTTCTAAAACAATCAAGGTTTGTGCAGAAAACATTGAAGGCCAAATGTATTGCAAAAAACCAACGCCCTTAATGCTGTAAAACTTATAGTTGTCGTATCCGACCGTGGCCAAGGTGTGTTTAAAATCGCTCAGCGTCCAGAATCGAATGTGCTCCGCCGGATGACGTATCCATTGAACAGGAAAAGTCCCCAACAATAAACTCAAGCGGTGCATAAAGTAGCCGATATTAGGAATTGTGACAATCAGGTTTTTGGTGTATTTATCTTTGAGTTTGTCCAACAACTGCTCTGGATTAATAATGTGTTCCAACGCTTCAGATACCACTATATGATCATACTTATTTTCAACAGCGAATTGCTCATCATCAAGATTGTCTTTTTCGACTTTAAACCCCTGTTTAGCGCAAAATGCTATCGCAGCATCAGAAAAGTCGACGCCACAAACGTTGGTCTTAGGCCGGTGCTTTTTGATAACGGACATCAAAGCACCATCACCACAGGCTAAATCAAGCACGGTCGACGAATCCTCGATGTATTTAACAATTTCACGGTGCCGGGGATGCTCGAATCCAGGTTTATGGGTCTCCCAATAATATTCGTAACAAAAATCCTCAGTATTGAACGTTTTCTTTTTAAAGATATTGAGTAATTTGTTATTTTTCAAATGTTTCATCAACGACCTTCAGCGGATTAGTTTAAGAAAATTGAGTCGGATAGGATTGGTGATATTTTGGTCAACAGTCTTCCGACTAACGGGGATATTGGGTCATCTTGCCTCTGTTTTTATTTCGAAAGGCACTATCTTGCTGGTATTGCGTCTTAAATCTCGTCCACTACTTCAAAATCAAATTTGTCCATTATGGTTGCTGCCGTAGCTTCCGGCGCCATGTGCGTGTTATTTATATAGAGATATTTTTCGAAGCGTTTGTGCAGGGCATCGTTCCAATTGGTATTAAGTTTTTTGCTTGACATCCAATCCATCAGGTTTTTTTCTGACGCCACCACATTCACTTTGGTTGGTTTTTCTGCCAAGCGTTTTTCACTTCTGTTGCGCACGACCAGCGCACTGATGGTGGCTTTTAATTCGACCAAATGAACTCGATAGCCCAATTCAGCCAGACAATCAAAATAGTTAAATCCGTAGTCGTCTTCCAAATCCCAAACAAAAGTAAATATCAAACCTTTACCATTGCCGTTTAGAAATTGCTTAAAGACCACTTCACGGATCCCTTCTACCATCGGCCGGTAAGCTTCGTCTTCATATCCAAAGAAGTTCAACGCCAAGTCTATAGACATATGATTATGAAAAAGCCGATACCCTGTAATCTTTTCCAAAGCCCGGCCCACAGTCATCTTGCCTACAGCAGGTGGACCAAATATAACAACCAAGTCTTTTTCAACCCTGTTTGGCTGATCTGTTGGGTTTATATGAAGGCCAGTATCGGATACATCTATTGATTTACGCACTGTCACTTTACAGGTAAACCTCATTTTCTATTGCACAATTATTCGCCATATTTACCATCATTCCAACGCATTAGCACTGAAAAATATTCTATACACTATTCTAACACTGTCAAACAGTGCTTTTTTGAGGCCAATGAGTTTAGGTAACGCATTGATATTTACCATTTGTTTCTCAATTCACGTAATTTCAAAAATACCGTTTTATCACTGGGATTTTCGCCAATTTCAGGAAACTCTTGTTGTAATGTGGCAATGAGTGTTGGATTTTGTAATCTGAAAAAAGCATTGATTTGCTTTTCCATTGCCATGGTCGACACCATTGCGTCCGCTGGATTTTGGTCTTTGACTTTTGTCATTAACGCTTTGGCTGCCTCATTGTCTGGTTCCCTGTCTAAGGTGAAACCCAAATTATTGCTGATATAGTCATGTCCCGGATAAATCCGAGTATCATCCTGCAATTGTGACAATTGAGCAGCAAAGGTTTCATACAGAGCCACCGAATTACCGCCATGACAGTTACCGACGCCAGCGTTAAACAAGGTATCGCCACAAAATAGCGCCGGATCATCGGTTTGCGATAACAAACAAACATGGGACATGGTATGTCCGGGGGTATCCAATGCCAACAACTCAACCGTTTTGCCTACGGTAACCACATCACCGGCATCCAAACCGATATCAATTCCCGCGATGGTATCTTTGGCGTTTTGATGGGCCAATAACTTTGCCCCAGTGGCAGCAATCATCGCATTGTTGCCGCCCGTATGATCGGCATGTTCATGGGTATTGAGCACTTGCGTGATGGTCCAACCATTTTGTTTGGCAACCGCCAGACACTGGACATGATCCAGCGGATCGATAGCCAATGCCTCCCCTGTTTGAGGGCATACAATCAAGTAGTTAAAATTTCGAAAGCGGTTATTAGTCCATATTTGTTTAACAATCATCAATATTCCAGTTTTTGTTGTTGTACACATTGAGGTATTTTTTGTAATTATAGATTAAATTTGGGTAGAAGCAGATGGTTGATTGAGTTTTAAAGAGGGGTTGAGGGTGTTGGAGCAAAAGCGTGGTAAATACGTCCTTAGAGGGTGTCGCAAAAGGCTGAAAAGGGTGGCGTAGGGGCTGGCCCCGTCCACGCCCTTTTATAGGATGCCAATAAACCCGGGCAAGGGCGCGCACGGGGGCGGCCCCTACGGCGGATTATTCAGACATAATGTTAATGCCATCGGTTTTGCAACAGCCTCCTTATACGCTCAGCATTATTCAGTAGAAAAACCTATTCATACCGCAAAGACTTAATCGGCCTTGTGTGCGCAGCAACAGACGCCAAACTACCCACCGTCACCCAAGCAATCACAAAGGCCACCAATGCACTAACAACAAAGATCATCGGATTCATATCTATACGATAAACAAAGTTGGTCAGCCAGTTACTCATCACGTACCACGCAATCGGCCAAGCGATAATGTTGGCCAGCAATACCAGCTTTGAGAATTCCATCGACAACAACACCACAATATCCATCACCGATGCGCCAATCACTTTGCGAATGCCAATCTCTTTGGTGCGGCGCTCGGTGGTGAATGACGCCAGACCAAATAATCCTAAACATGCAATAAAGATAGCCAAGGCCGAAAACAAGTTAAAGATGGTCATTTGACGGTCTTCTTCGGTATACATCGCGTTAAACTCGTCATCCATATAATCCATGATAATGGGCTGGTGGGGCATTATCTCCTGCCAAACTTCAGTAATATGCTGGCTAACAGCTGCCACATCGCCTTCATATTTAATTGACATATTTGAAAAGCGTACAGGAAAATAAACATGATAAGTCGGCTTGATTTGTTCATGTAAAGAAGAGAAATGATGGTCTTTCACCACGCCGACAATAGTCGCCGTCATCGACATTTTACCCTCAGCGTCAAACGGCATCCGAAGTTGCTTGCCAAGTGCTTCACTGCCTTGCCAACCTAAAGATTTAACGGCTGCCTGATTGACGATCACGCCAACTTCTAGTTGGGGCTGTAACTCGGTCGGATGGCCAAACTCATCTGCGCCATACGCCGGACCAAAGGGGCGACCGCCAATAAACTCAATATTGTAGACATCAAAGTAATCGTGACTGACGATTATGATCGGCATTTGCATGATTTCCTGGGTTTGCGGGTGCAACAATTGATAGGAATCGGCCAACAACTCGGTAGGATGATGGCTCGAACCGGCCACCCCGGTAATTTGAGGGTGCGCTTGAATCTTGTTTTTCAACACCTGCCAGTTGGCTAAGCCTGCATCTGTCCCCAGACGGTCGAGTAGTATGATGTTTTCTTTGTCATAACCCAAATCAATATTACGGGCATAGCTCAATTGCAGATAGGTGATGGTGGTGGCGATCATCAACATAATGGCAATAGCAAATTGGAAAATAACCAGCGATTTACGCAACCATGCACCAGATTTACCTCGGGTTAATTCGCCTTTGAGCACTTTGGCAGGATTAAAAGCCGACAGATAAAACGCCGGGTAACTGCCAGAAACAATACCCACAACCAAAGCAATACCAACCAAAGATAATACCGTGGAGACATCAGTCAAGTAGTTAAAAGTCAGCTCTTTGCCAATAAATTGGCTGAATGTCGGTAAAATTGCCTCAACTACAGCGCAGGCGATGATCATCGACAGGAAACTGATCAACAAGGCTTCGCCGAGAAATTGCATCACTAAATGGCTTTTATACGCCCCCATTACCTTGCGCACACCCACTTCTTTGGCTCGCTTGGTAGCCCTTGCGGTCGACAAATTCATAAAGTTGATACAAGCAATCAGCAGTATCAAAATCGCGATAGTTGAAAAGGCGTAAACCGTATTGATGTCGCCGTTGGTCTTCATTTCAAACGCCTGGCTTGAGGTTAAATAGATATCCTTAATGCGTTGCAGTTTAAGGGTGATCACGTCGGAGATACCCTCGCGCACGGCTTCTTCCAAATAGGCCGGAATTTTAGCCTCTAACGCCTCGACATCGGTGCCGTTAGCGGTTTCAAAATAGGTGTAGTAATTGAAGCTTGGGTTCTCTTCCCACCCTTCTCGATCTAACATTTGTCCCATGGTGCCCCACGAAACCAAGGCATTAATGGCCAAATGGGTATTATCTGGCAAGTCTTTGATCACCGCTGTCACCTCCAGTGTGATGTTGCTGCCAGCCATCAAGGTTTGGCCCAGTACATTGGAACTGCCAAGCAATCTGAGCGCTGTGCTTTGGGTCAAAACAACCGTGTTTGGTCTGGTCAATGCAGTTTTTAAATCGCCATTGACGACATCAAAGCTGAAAAAATCAAACACATTGGCGTCAGTGACGTAGGCCAGGGATTCGTTAAACATTTTACCTTGTGTCCCCATCGTCGTTCTGACATTTCTCAGCCGGGTATAAGCCGTTAACTCAGCAAATTCCTGGGTCATCGCTTCACCGGCTCTATATTGGCTGGTACTGAAACGTTGTTCACTTGAACCGGGGGGATGCAAGTCGGTAACAACGCGCACAATGTTGTCGGCCTTGGGATGATAGGCGTCGTAACCCATTTCGCTAAACACAAACAGCGACATTAAAATACAGCTGGCAAGACCGATGGCCAAACCAAATACGTTGATTGCAGAGTACAAACGTTGAGTTAATAAACTGCGCAATGCGATAATTAAATAACTTTTAAGCAAAATAGTCCTCCTGCATCTGTTCGGTAACAACATTGCCGTCGAACAAGTGAATGGTTCGATTGGCATAAGTCGCATGAGCGTCCGAGTGAGTCACCATAACAATGGTTGCCCCTTCTTGATTCAACTTGGTCAACATTTCCATCACTTCTTCACCGTTTTTCGAATCGAGGTTACCTGTGGGTTCATCGGCCAAAATCAGTTTGGGACGACAAATCAACGCCCTACCCACCGCGACACGCTGTTGCTGACCACCGGATAATTGCTGCGGAAAATGATCTTTTCGATGCGCAATGCCAACCTTTTCAAGCACTTCCATTACCCGTTGCTGGCGTTCACCCTTAGCCACTTTTTGATAAATTAGCGGCAATTCGATGTTCTCAAACACGGTGAGTTCATCAATCAGGTTAAAGCTTTGAAAAATAAACCCGATGTTCGACTTTCTAATATCAGATAACCGACGTTCGCTGTAGTTAGCGACATCTTCGCCATCAAAATAGTAACTCCCTTCGGTCGGTTGGTCGAGCATACCGATGGTATTGAGCAAGGTTGACTTACCACAACCCGATTGGCCCATGATGGCCACAAACTCGCCCTTGCGGACATGAATATTAATCTTGTCCAGCGCCCGGGTTTCAACAGATTCAGTACGATACAGTTTTACAATATTTTTTAATGCCAACATAATTTTATTTCTCCAATGGTGCTGATATTTTATTTTGTAGATGGCCTACGGCCATAAAGTCAAGAGATCTCAACACGGAGGCACGGAGCCACGGAGGAAAGAAAGAGAAAAGATGAAAAGACAACAATAAAAACAAAAAGGCAGACTTTGAATGGGTGCTTTTTGAATGATGTATTTGAATCTTGGCATTTTTGTCATTTCCTAATCTTTTTGCTTTTCCTCTTTCTTAACTCCGTGTCTCCGTGCCTCCGTGTTGAGATCTTTTGACCTTAAAACCAATTAAGGCAGCTAGCCTACGCGCCTAATTCAGGCTTAAATTCTGCATCTGGGCGAAGTTGCCATAACTTGAAACAACCACTCGCTCTCCCGGTTTCAATCCAGATAACACTTCGATATGACGATTGTTACGTCGACCGGTTTTAATTTCTTTACGATAGGCCTGCTCGCCATTCTCGCTGATCACAAACACCCACTGTCCGCCAGTGTCTTGGTAGAATCCGCCGTTGCTCACCAACATCGCATCAATCGATTCACCCAGATGCAAGTTCACTTGCAAGGTTTGACCGCGGCGCATTTTTTGCGGTGCTTCGCCTTTAAAAGCCAAATCCACTGCAAATTGACCGCCATTGATTTGTGAATACACTTTGGTCAGTGTTAATTGATAAGATTTACCAGCAATTTTAAATTCGGCATTTTGACCCGCCAGCACCCGGTTAACATAAAACTCATCAACCCGAGCCGTGACTTTAAATTGGCCAACAATATCAACCTGCCCCAAGCGAACACCCCGGTCTTTAGATTCACCCATTTGAGCATTGAGCGCACTGAGCAGGCCATCGACCGGCGCACGCACAATCAAATTGTCGAGGTTCTTGCGGGTTACCGACAAATTTCGGTTCAATTGCGTCACGTTGCCCTCAAGTTGTTTGATTTGAGCGGCCCGCAACTTTTCATCCTGTTGCTGTTGTTCGATTGTTAATGCCCGGCTTTTGGTGAGGTACTCAAATTCTTGGTTAGATGCCGTCATCTGGTCTGTCGATATCAACTCGCGTTTTAGCAATGCTTTATTTTGCTTAACTTTGCGACTTAATTGCTGCAATTTATAGTCAATCTCAATCAAATCGCGCTTTAGACTCAAACGATTTTGGTCGATGGCCAAACGAGTATTGTGCAGGTTGTTTAGCTGTTCAGATATTTGCGCTTCGCGGGAGATCACGTCTAGTTGTAAAGTGGTATTGCTCAATTCGAGGATCTTTTGTCCCGCAACCACGTGTTCGCCTTCTTCGACAAACAACTGCTCTACCCGGCCACCTTCAATGGCATCAAGATAAACCGATTTGATTGGCTCTACATTGCCACGCACTGGAATATAGTCATTAAACTGACCTTGCGTCACGGTCGCGATAGTCAGTCGTTTGGCGTCGACTTTATAACTTGAAGCCCCTGCCTGACCGGCAACATTAAACAAAACCGCAAAACTGCCCGCAACCACCGCTGCGATAAAAACCATTTTTGACCAGGGTTTCTTTTTTTCAATTACCGAATCCATAAGACCTCTCATTTTGATACAATTTGGATTTGTGATATCCATTCCTATAACAAGATGTGTGCCATGAATTTTTATTGAGTAAGATCAACGAGTTATGATATTCACCAACCATCTGAGTGACACCAACTGTATCGTTTCGATACAGTTGGTGTACGATATTAGACAGTGTGGCTGGCAGGGGCATAATTAATCGTTATACTGTGAACGAATACAACCAATCTCACGGTCCATTTCAGTTCAGATCTCAATAGGAATTTATCACCATGTTACGAATTGCTCTCGGCGTAATGCTGACCTTATCCGCA
>JABSOG010000197.1 GCA_013216025.1 Algicola sp.
AATACCGTAATTGCTTCGCCGTCTTTCATCAGTGTGGCCGCTACGGTTCTATTCATTCCAACCAATGCCACACCGGGAGAATCGACTTGCCGGAGTGATTTTAATGCTGTGTTTAGGTTCTCATTTGCTTTAGTTTTATTATCCATTTAGGGTAATCTCCATTTGTGTAGATAGTAGACCTGCATTGTGCAGTCCTTTGCCTCTCACACTCCATAGTTTACGCGAAAAAAAATGCTGCTTTCAAAAAAACTCAACATAAAAGTGGACTGGTGTGCTTTATTATTTCTTGCCATTCTTAGGCTTTAAATCCCGCAACAGCCGCGTTAGTGCAATGGTGTATTGGTCGTGATCCTTCCATTGGGTGAAGTCTGTGATATGACGACCGGTTGGTAGGTCAGCCTGTCTTATATTCTTTGCCCAGCCAAACTCAGCTTTCATTATCGCCTTATCTATCATAATCGGAAATAGAGTCAAGCTACTCTTTTTCTTTTCTGCTGCAAGTCCTGTCTTAACTTCATGTTCGACCCAATCACTTTTAATGGAATGTTTAGAGAAGATAACCAGTAACTTGTCCTTTATCCTGATCTGCCCATCAATGGTGGACTTTATTTTATCACCCGTTCTTAAATCGTGTGGCGCAAACCAACATCGGACCCCTTTACCTTGCAAGTCAGAGTGTAGTTTCTCGGCAAAACCTTCGTCTGTCTTTGTATAGCTGATAAAGCAATCGTAAAACTGAATGGCTTCGCCCAGTAGTGACGGCAGATAGTCAATATAGCTATTCGGTAGCCCGCAACCGCGTAGAAATTCAAGGGGTAACATGCCGGATTTTTGCAGCGTAGCGAAATCAATTCCACTTGATCCATCAAAACTGCAATTGTTAATGATAGCGCCGTTCAACTCAGTATCAATGAATGCAGTTCCTGAAATAGCAGAGCGACTAAGGTTTGCATAACTCAGGTTTGCTTTAAGCAGGTTTGCATAATTCAGGGATGCATAACTCAGGTCAGCACCAGTCAGATTTGCACTAATAAAGTTTACACCTATCAAGATAGCACCAAACAGGATTGCATTATTCAGGTCAGCATTATTCAAGTTTGCAAGACCCAAGTTTGCATTACTCAGGTTTGCATCACTCAGGTTTGCACCACTAAGGCATGCCTTGCTCAGGTCTGCATTACTTAGGTCAGCCTTACTCAGGTCTGCACGTTGCCCTTTAGTATTATCTTTTAACCACTTTTTGTGGTCCTCAAGGACTTGCTTTAATTCATCCTCGCTCATCTTCATGGTGGGGGGTCTTTCATAATTTTGATTTAATACCCCTCACTATAGCCCATCCATGACAGTAATTTGTACTCCAAAGTGTTGTATTTGGAGATCAAGTTTTCGCTATAGGTCGTAACTCTATGCTGTGAGGATGAGCCGTAATCTTCCTGTTTTGCAACACTGTTGATTAGAAAACAATACTGTTGTTTTTCGAGCATACCATTGTATTTTTGTGGTTTTCAGTTGTCACTGAATTCTTTCTTTTTCGGTTATTCAAATGAAATACTGATAGTATTAGCATGATTTAAAGACAATCATTTTCGCGGCTGAAAGTCAGACATAAAACCAACTTGCCTTACATTACTTAATCTAAAATACGGAATTGGCACGAATTAAATCTGGCAGCTAAGTGGCAAAAGCGAGCAACTTTTGCATTTAGCTTGCTTGGTTTCTTCTCAGTGTGAAAAACCTAAATGGCTCCAATTGACTCTTTAATTACCCTGACAACAAATTTACATATAGAACCAATAGCCTTTGGTTGCGGCTGAGAAATAACGGGGAAGCAAGTATTCGCTTTCGTTCCTGTTCGCCCCGATATAAACAGTCAAACTGCGGTTCCTCGTTGGCGGGGTGAGCCATTGGATTACCCAAGGGCACTTAGAGATTTATTCTGGTGTAAATACCAGAAGAAAATGGCACATCAAAGCAATAGTGACGAATAAGATACTCGTTAGGCGTCATGCTGACTCTGATTCTTTTGGTGGTTCTACATAACTTATAGCTTGCTCTAAAATGACATAGGCAGCGATAAATATAGGCAACTGGAAAGCAGCATCTCCTAGTAAATGAAGTGGAAAACTATATGTTGGAGATGGAACCGTAGAATATTTAAGTACATCGCATAATTGTTGTGCGGTGTTCAAGGTTATAAATGCGTGAAAAACGCACAACAAAGCGATGACACACATTAATACATACCCCGTAGTTTTCTGTGCTTTAATAAAGCTTCGAGCCTCCTTCGAGGTCATCAACCAGCCAATAAATATGAGTAAAAAGCCGACAGTTTTATAAATATTATCGGCATGATGAGCATAAATAGCATTGATTTGCTTTCGGCATTCTGCGCTAAGCTGCATTAATTCAATATATGGCAGCGGCTGCATTCTCGACAAAATAATAAAGAATAGAATGCATGCAATCAGCATAGGCAAGTAAGCTTTAGGGATGGTAATTGACATAATAGTCACCATTAACTTTGCCATAAGAATCTATAAAGTATAGATTCGTTTCTGAAAAAGTACTAGCTTCTATAAAAGTAATTCCCCGAAAACATCTTAAGAGTCAAGTTGAATAAAAAGTATAATGAAACAAGTAGACCCCTTTAGCACAGTCATTGAGTCGCTTTCCAGCTTTTAAATACTTTTTCTGTTATACCCAGCCCAATAATTGCGCCACTGTGCAAATGTTTTAACTCACTCTGTGTCATGGTAATAAATTTATCAGCAGACTCGATCGCTTTTTGTACACAAAACGCTTTAAGGTAAACTTCGATTGCTTCATCTGTTAATTTTTGCCTGATAACTTCGCCCATTGCTTCTTTTCTCAAGGCACGATATTGGATTTTGAAAGTATCTATCTCACCCAATGATTCTTTTACGACGTCATATTGTTCACAAGATTTTAGATAAGCCCATTGAAATAATTCCAATGCGGGTTGCCAGTCGTTTTTTTCATAGAAATACAGTAACGCCTTGAAATAATCATCCTGAGGGACATCGACAAAACTCAGTGGGCAAAGGTTTTCTTTAATAAACGAAATATTACACGCCAAACGGGCTGTTCTCTTATTTACATCTTCAAACGCCTGTAGATAAGACAAATGAATCAACAAGAAAAAACTCTGTTCGAAAGGATTGATGATTTGAGCCGCTTTGCGGAGTAAAAGCGCCAGCTGTTCTTCTAACTGATGTGGATTACACAGTGGCAGATAAGTTGATTTGCCAATGGCAACCTCGACCTTTCGAATATTGCCGCAGGCAGTTGGATTCTTCAGTAAGTCTTGTGACAACAAATAGTGCAGATTTCGAATTAAAAAAGAGTTGATCACTGTCTCTTCAGCATTTTCTACCAAAAATAAAATCGCCTCTTTATGATTCATGATCATAACGGTTTCTTCACTGATTTTACCTTGGGCTGTTAACCCCTCTTCAATCAGCTTCTGTGTATCCAACTTTGTATAGGTATTACCTTCAAGTCGACTGGAATTATAGGACAAATCAATGAGTAAACGCTGAACGATATTTCTGGCATAGGTACCCGCTGCCAACTTTTTATCAAATCGTTTGCCCTGTTCATGTAATCGTCTTCGCATGTCATTCGGCAAATACTGTGTTGTATTGGGCACATAGTCATCAATCAATTTAAACTGATAGCTGCATTTGACCCGTCCATAACTAGGGGTTTTTAAATAATCTAGCAGTAAATTAGTAGGTTTAGAAAAAATCGAATGCCCAATGTTTTCATCTATGTCTTCAGCGCTTGCGATAGAGACAACATTGTCCTTATCTGCTGTTATATTAACAAACGCCCTTGGTAAATTGTCCTTATTCAACGTATATAGGGTGTTTCTCTTTTCTCCAACTTTGACAACAAGCCCCGCTTCAATCATTTTTCTTAACCGGCGTTGTAGCGTTTTCTTACTTATTGAAAAATTGAGGTTTTTTTCAATACGCCCCAAGCTGACAGGTACTTCAAGGCGAGTCAGCAACGTTATAATAAGGGCTTGTTCACTTTTTTCAGTAGTCACTGGTTTCATTTCAATAAGGACAATGTTCTGAATAATGTCCTTATCTTAATCCTGATAAGGACACTATTCAAGAAAGAACCTCTGCCTAAATGTCGGGCTTCGTTAAGAGCTAGTGGAATTGAGTGAGGGCCTCTCATAAATTTTGACAAAAACGATATTACTGATGTACTGTTGAGGCTAATTTACACCTTGGCAAAAGAGTGATTAAAACATGATAAAACCCATTTGTATTTCACTTGTTTGCGGGCTGATGGTCAGTTTTGCAACCCAGGCAGAAAAAATCGACTTTGGCGGCGGAGCCGACATGGCGAAGTTTGTGCCAGTGTAAACTATTGACAAATATGAAAATTTTAACATGGTTGCTTGGTGCAGGTTTGCTGATTTTTGGCATAAATAACCCGGCCAATGCGGCGGATAAAACCACACAAATATTGCTGATCAACTCGTTGAATCAAGATATGCCCTGGCAGCGCAGTGTTGAGCAGGGATTGCGGGCCGAGTTGCAAAAACAATCCATGCCGTTCGACCTGTATGTTGAAAACCTTGATGTCGGCCGTTTTGCCGAGCTGATACAAAAGTCCTTAATGAAACGGCTGCTGCAACAAAAATACCGTAACAAACCCTTGGATATCATCATCACCCAAGATGTCACTGCGGCCGCGTTGTTATCTCAATTGGCAGAGGTGTTTCACGGTGTGCCGAGGATTTATATTGGACCGGCTGCCACATTCAAGGTACCCGACAATGAACAAGGGCTGATCATCAGGGCTGATATGGATTTTGGCCAGGCCACGTCCGACGCAATCAAATTAATCAACCCGAGCAAAATAATTGCTATCATTGATACTGGTAATGACATCGGTATAGACTTGTTTCAACGTTTAATCCCGTTGTTATCCGCCGATCACCCGCAAATTCAGTTGGAAAAATGGCTCGATGTGCCAGTTGAACAAATGATCTCAGACATCGCCAAAACCTCTATCGATTCGTTAGTCTTGTACACACCGCTTTTCAGGAAGCATGAAAATGCGCCATTAACCCCTTTCCAGCTTGTCTCGTTGTTAAGCAAGAACACCAAGGCCCCTATCTTTACTTACTGGCATTCATTACTGGGGTCTGGTGTTGTTGGTGGTTATCTTTTGTCTGGGCAACTGATGGGGGTGCAAACGGCCACATCAGTCATTCACTTTATCCATCACAATGAAATCAAGCCCCCGGATAGCCGACTGATGAGCGCCCATTATTTTGATTGGCGACAATTGCAAAAGTTTACAATCCACTCGTCGCGATTGCCGCCAAAGGCCAATATTGTTTACTACCAAAAGTCTTATTTCGAAAAACACAAAACTCTGGTACTGATCTCGATGGTCATTATTGTTACTTTATCTTGTTTATTGGTATTTGTGGTCATTTTGAACAACAAGCGGTTGCATTGGTTAAAAGCATTGGACGCAGAAAAACAATTGCTGGAGCAGCGGGTGATCCAAAGAACCAAAGAGTTAAACGATGCCAAAGAGCAGGCCGAGCAGATGGCCTGCGCAAAGTCTCAGTTTTTGGCCAATATGAGTCATGAAATACGCACCCCCATGAATGGCGTGATCGGACTGACCAACATTCTAAAAAAGACACAATTGTCTACTGCCCAGCATCAGTATCTAGACAAAATTGTCTACTCTTCAGATCAATTACTGGTGGTGATCAACGATATATTGGACTTTTCTAAAATTGAATCGGGCAACATCAATTTGGAGCAGCATCCTTTTTCCATCCACACCATTGCCGATTACATAACCACCACTTTTGAAATTCAGACCAAAGAAAAAGGAATTGGTTTTGCTGTTCACCTATCCCCAGACGTGCCTGCCGATTTAATGGGTGATGTCGTACGGATTAATCAGGTGTTGTTAAATCTGTGTTCAAATGCTGTCAAATTCACCTCAAAAGGAGAAGTGTCGGTAACCATCACCCCAGCACCATTGACGGGGCACCAAATACAACAAGATGCGCCCATGGCGTTATTGTTCATTATCAAAGATAGCGGTATTGGTATCGCACAACAAAACATGACACACTTATTTGATGCCTTTACCCAGGCAGACAGCTCGACCACCAGAAAGTTTGGCGGCACCGGTTTGGGCCTAACCATAAGCAAACGATTATGTGAATTGATGGGCGGTGATATCACCGTACAAAGCACTATGAATGAAGGCAGTTGTTTTACCGCATCAATGCAAATACAGCTCAATGATCAAGTGGTGATTACTGATGAGGCCCATTTGCGCTTTGCCGAACCCTTTGAAGTACTGCTGATTGACGACAATCCACTGGCGCTCAAAATACTGGACGAAGAATTATCCATCATGGGGTTGGTTATATCGACGTGTGACTCGGCGCAAGCAGCAATATCGATGATTAAACAACACAAACACCGGTTCAAGGTGATCATTCTGGATTGGACGATGCCTGTTTTAGGTGGTGAAAGCTTTTTAACCGAGCTTTTGGCAATAGACCCACCCGCATCCCAAATCAACATAGTGTTGACCGCCTACAATACCGATATGATTAGCCGTTTCTCAGACAAGTTGAATATTCATTCGATTTTACAAAAACCGGTGTTAGACAGTGTTTTGTACAATACCATCGAGCACTTGATGTCCCATAAATCAATTAAGCAGCCGCAGCAGTCCGGTTTTACCCTGGCCGGACTGAAGATTTTGGTGGCTGAAGACAACAACATCAATCAATTGGTCATTTGCAACTTGCTGGAAACCGATGGCGCGACAGTTCATCTGGTTGAAAATGGCTTACAAAGTACGCAATCTTTAATAACAGACACCTTTGATCTGGTGTTGATGGATATTCATATGCCAGTTATGGACGGGATTGAAGCGACAAAAATCATCAGAAAAATGAACGACAAAAATAAAGCCGCCACACCCATCATCGCTCTCACTGCCAACGTGATGGAAAATGATATCAGCCATTATTTGGCCAGCGGCATGAACGCACACGTCGGCAAACCGACCAAAATGGACAGCTTGCGCCAAACCATCTTCGATGTGCTGTCTATAAAATCACCATTGTAAAATAAGCCCAAACTGACAGGTACTTCAAGGCGGGTAAGCAATTTAAACAACCAATCAGTCGCCAAAATCCACCAAACGGCGGATATTACCATTCATGATCCAGTTGGCCTGAAGCGTTGAGGTATTTTGCAATGGACCGTCAACATCCCGCAAGCTCTCTATGATTTTGCGTTGGCCGCCACTCATTCTGAACACCGGCCAATCGGTGCCAAAGATGATTTTATGATTGATATTCATTTTGAACATATCACGTAGCTGCGCCTGCCAACCTTGTGGGTTAAGCGAGCCGAGAAATGCCCCTGTATCAAGGTAGATATTGGCCCGGTAGGCACACAAAGCCGCACATTCGTTAAAATGATGCACTGAACCATGGGCAAGAATGAAGTTAACCTCAGGAAAGTCCATCGCCGCCCGGTCAATCAGTCCCGGCACCGAGTATTCAAATGACAGGGTCGGTGACGTAGGGCCTATATGCAGTAAAACCGGCAGTTTGTGCTCTCGGCAAATTTCATAATAAGGATAAAGCGATTTGTCACTGGGACTGTATCCGCACGGAGGATAGATTTTCAGCCCTTTAAAATTGTATTCTTTAACACCCTTTTCGAACAGGGCAATACCGTCGTCACCCCAACGCGGATCGACACCAGCAAAAACCACAAAGTGATCAGGATGCCTTTGTAGCACCTCGTGATGTTTATCAAACATCTCACTAATGGTCAATTCAGATTCAAAAACATGGGTAAAGTCGGGCAACAATATTACTGCCTTGTCTATTCCGGCTTTATCCATCTCTGCCACTAATTCATCGGCGTTATGATCTTGAGACTGGCTCAAGTACATTTCTAACAACCGGCTGGGCCGGGTTGGCACACCACTAGCGGCCAGTTTGGCGGCGACATTATCAACTAATCCCTGATAAAAACCACGGGGAATAAAGTGGGTCGACGCTAGGTGACAATGGCCATCAATGATTGCGCCTTCATAGCTTTTCTTCTTCATAACAGAAATATCCGTGGGTTGTTTTCAAGGTTGAAAGTTGCGTTTTAAGCCCTAAGACAAGGGCGGCGCCTGTTGAATGAACTCAATGGTTTTACCCAGCGTACTGAGTTCGGCAATTTTCTCTGCCTGACTCGCCACGTCGATATTAAAATGCTCTTCACATAAAAACATCAAGGCCACCAAGGTAATCGAATCCATCGCCAAGTCTTCTATAAAACGCGTGGCTGCGGTTATATCTTCACGCTCTATTGGCTCGGGTGCGACACGCGCTATCAACTCACACAGGTCTTCCAGCATTTCGCCATCAAGATCTTTCATTTGCTACTCCACAGGGTCAAGTCATTTGGGTTGTTCATAGAATTTTCGAATCGCCTTGCGATTAATTTTAAGGTTTTGAGTTCTGAAACCATTTTCAAGATTAAATTCCTTGGCAACTATCACCGTTTTACTGATCCGTTGATAATCTGGCAAATGCCCGTTGACCATTTCGATGTGTTTTTTGATGAGCGGCATCACTTCATCTTCGCTGGCATTGATGTTCAACATGGCCACCACCCCGGCAATCCCGTCACCGCCGATAATCACACTTTGCTCAATGCTTTGGCAATTATTGAGCATCACTTCAATGGTCTCGGGATGAAACTTCTGACCATTTTTGGTGACGATGATGTCTTTTTTGCGACCCACAAGCGTCAAAAAACCCTGCTCATCAAATTCACCGATATCACCGGTTGCCACCGTATTTGCTCTAACAAAGGTCAGTCGTGAATCTTCTTCGGATGCTTCAAAATAACCCAAAGACAAGGGTTTATCTCGGCAGATAATCACTTCGTTACCTTCGCCAAGCACCACTGTGCCAGGTTCTGCAACACTGCCCACAGAGCCAATTTTTGTCAATGAGGGTTTGTTCCATGCCACCATGCCCGCTTCTGTAATGCCATAAGCTTCGTACAAGGCAATATCATGATCCCAGAAATAATCGAGCGATTCTCTTTTTATCGCCGCCATACCGGTGATCATGCAACGTATATTACCGCCCAATAAGGTATCTAGTGCTTTTTTAGTGGCATCGGCATCGGCGCGTTTGGTTAATCGATGAACCGTTTCGAAAAACATCGGCGGTGCAATAACAAACGTGGGTTTGCGTAGGCGAAGCTCGTGAAACAAGCGCAGATAAGGCACAGTAACAACCGCAGCACCGTTGTAAAGGCAGCCATAATAAACCATGCGTTGCTGATAACCGGCAAACGGCAGAAAAATCAAATGGCTGTCTTGTTGCTCAAAACCAAAGGCTTGTTCGAACAGGGTCACCAGATTTTCGGTGCCCAAGCCACTAATCGTCAGCCCTTTTAAATGACCTGAGGTGCCCGATGAAAACACCATAGAATGTACTTGAGAATGGGTCTCGCTAAGCTCATGCAGGGCGCACTTATACCACTCCTGAGTGCTGGACAGCTCTAGTGGCACTATGCCCCGGGTAATTTCAGAAGTATTCAACCCCAGTGCATCACTCACCGCCAAATAGCTCAGCTGATACTTTTTAATTAAGTCGTCAGTCGATTGGCCAAAAGAGTCCACGGGAAAAGCGACAGAGACGCAGCCGATGGTCAACAAAGCGACATCCCACACCATCCAGTCATAGCTATTATCACCCAAAATACCCACTCTCATACCAGAGCGAATGTCGTTTTCTCTGAGCTTCAATATAAGGGCATCAACATCATCGGCAAACTCAGCAAAGCTATTATTAACTTGTGATCCGTTTACCCCGACAAAAGTAATTTGTTGCTCGGGATGGGATTTTACTTTTGCCAATAGATCAAAAAATTGCATCTATTCTTCCTATTTTCTTGGTTTGTCTGTTATTGGATTTTTACGCACCCCACCATCAACCCGGTCACCGGATTGATGACAGCGACTGCGACCGGTTTATGCGTGGTAAGCAATACCTTCACCCGCCTGATATTTAACCCAGATGGCTTCGTACATGTTCCAAAACAGTTTGCAGGTATGATCAACCGCTTCGAGTGCTTCTTCTTTCATTTTGTCAGTTGTGCAAATTTCAGAAACCAATGATAAACCCTGTTGGGTGTGGCCGATATCTTCTATCGCGTGGATAGAGAAAAACAAGGTGTCTTTCTCAGCCAAACCATATTTGGCTTCGAGTAATGTCGAACGAGCGTCTGCGGCAACATCTTCAAGGTTTTGACCTTCGCTGGCGACCATAACGGCAGCTGCGCCAATATGGTAGGTGTCGGGGTTACGACACGCTTTTTTACGATAATCAATCAGTTCTTGGGTCTCAGGGTTAGGTTTAACATTTTCCCATCGTGACTTGTCAATACCCTGGGCCTTCAAGAAATCTTCCATCAATGAAATATGGTTCTTCGAACCTGAAATTGCGCCAGTACTTTCTTCATACAAATTCACCAACAACGGCAACTTATAGCGTTGAACCGGGCAGTAAAAATGCAAGTGTTCGATATAATCAATAAAATGCTGGGTGATTTGATAAGCTTCAATACTGATATGCGCCAGTAATTCAGGATTAGGCTTTTCTTCAAAAAGCGCCAATATCGCCGGATGCGGGTCTTGGTCGATATGTGAATGCAGCACTTTGTCGAGTGCGTCTCTAAACGCTTTTTGCTGTGTTTTAGGCATGATATTTTTTCCTTGGTTAAATTAAACTGAGCTGACAAGATTTTGTCACCCCAAAAGTGTTCCAAACGCCAAAACAGGCGCGTTACTAGGCGTCGAGCTTGTTCGGATTATTGTCATATAGCTTAACATTGTCCAGACAAACACTCGTGATATTTTTTGTTAAGTTTTAGTAAATACTGTTAAAGAGCAATCCAGATTTTGGCTTTGGTGCAAAAAATGTACTTTTAGGTGGCATGACTTTGCCAGACTCAACAACATCTCTGAATTGTTGCAAACTCACCGGGCAAAGCGTAAACGCAACTACGGCCAATTCTTGGTCAACTCGAGCCGCTAAATCATCCAAATGATGGTCCGAATTATCATCATCTTCGACATAATCGACCAGCGCATCTTTCGCTTCTGCGTCTATGTCCAAAATGTTTTTCAAGATCAACTCACAAACAACCGCGGGTCCAAGACTCTGTGCCGGGCATTGCTTATTATAGGATTGTGGCTTGACTTCCAGGCAATACCATTGCTTTTCTATGTACATGCCCAACTGGTTAGATTCGCTAGGTGAAAATGGCTCATCGCGGGTGCTGACGATAAAGTCTTTGGTCAGTTTTAACCTAAATTGCTCGGCTGATAAGCCACTAAGGCTTTTCACCAAACGATGAAATGAATGCAATTTGAGCTGATCTTCAGGAAAATAAGCCGACAAAAAGTAGTTGTATCCTTCTTCGCCCGAATGGTTAGGGTTTGACATTTCAGCCCCA
>JABSOG010000198.1 GCA_013216025.1 Algicola sp.
ACCGGTACGCTGGGGCTGTGATAGTCTGGCAATAATGCTACCAGCTCGCCATTTTGTTGATACTGGCTAAAAACAAAGTCGGGGATTAAAGCGATGCCCGCACCTGCCTTAGCCATTGCCAAAACGGCTTGCAATGAATTGGCAAAGCGGCTGGCGACAAAATCAAGCTCAATTGTGTCACCCGTTTGATTGTGTTGTAACGATTGACTGATTTTACTGCCCTGCCAGCTGTTGGCAATGTAATCGAGCGTTGTTGTCGTTGTTAATGAGCTAAGCGATGATTGATTTTGGCTGATAAAGTCAGGGCCGGCACACAACACATCGGTAAAGCTGCCAATACGGCGTTGACGATACCCGCTTGAAGGTAATTCACCAACCCGAATGGCCAAATCAATTTCATGTTCAAGCAAATCCAGCCGTTGATCATCCGCCACCAAATGGGGGCGAATATCCGGGTAGCGGGCTGTTAACTCACCTATCACCGGGGCGATAATGGTGTCGATAAACGCATTGGGAGCACTGATTTTAATCGGCCCAACCGGTACCAACTTGGTTTCTCTTGCACCCTGCCACGCCTGCTCGGCAATCTCATTCATTTGCACACAACGCTGATAAAATTCCTTGCCTGCCGGTGTCAGCACTTGTCGTCTGGTGGTGCGGCGCAAAAGCATCACGTCTAGTGCTTGCTCTAATGCTTTAAGATGTTGGCTGAGCACCGATTTAGACATCTCTAGCGAATCGGCTGCGCCACTGATAGAACCACATTCAACGATGCGACAAAATAAGGTCATGTGACGAAGATAATTGATCATATTGTTTAATTATACCGAACAGTGATTTCTTGATTGTTGGGTTTATAGCATACAATTGAAGGGTTATCATGCTCCTATCTTTTAACTGTTAACAAAATTAGCCATTTAAGCGGAGCGCCAAACCATGAACACACAACAGACCACATTATTGAACGCTGTAAAACAAGCCAGCGAATCTTGGAAGGCGGGTTTTAATAGCGGCAATGCCAAGCAATGCGCAGCACAATATGAAAGTGACGCGGTAATGGATGCCCGTCCTTTTGGGCGTTTTGAAGGTCGGCAACAAATAGAAGGTTTTTGGCAGCAATTGATTAATGACGGTTTTGCCGAGGTTGACTATATCGATCCACAATTTACCGTGGTCGACGACAACAGCGTATTGCTGACCTCTGGGTGGAAAATGAATAAAGCACAAGGCGTGATCCATAAAGAGCTGTGGTGTTTACAGGCCGATGGCAGTGCCAAATTGCGTGTCGATGATTTTGAGGCGCTTTAGCGCGATAGGGTTCGGTATGGCCTATTCCACGAGTAGGTGACACTAGAAAAGTAACGTTCGATATCCATTTCAATATCCATTTATATAACCATATCAAAAGCTTAACTTTGCAACAGTATCCGGTGCAACAATAACAAACCACCGGAGTACTCTTTATGAAAATCAACCTTACCAAACCCATTCAATTATTTACGAAACCCATTCAGCAACTACTGGGCCTCGCAGCATTATCCACAAGCACTGTTAGCAGTGCCTGTTGCTCAAGCCGCAGATATCACTAAAAAATTGCATCATGTTGCATCAGATGTAAAAGCGGGCGATTTGGCCAGTTCAAAAACCTATGTGTCGGTATTTGAATACGGCGAGAATATCGGCATCTCTTATGCCTTGTTTTATCCGCACAATGGCGACATTTTTCTCAGTCAGGGGTCTGGCAGTGATTATGGCGATGTCATTTGTTGGCTAACCCCGTGGTTATGCAACGTGGTTGATTGGGTCGCTGGTGATGAGGGCGTTCACGAGGGCGATTGGGAAAACGTCAAAGTAGTTATCAACAAAAACAGCGGGCAGATTGTCGATGTTTATATCAGTGCCCACCATAGCGAAAGTGGCTGGCATCCATTGAGCAATTTTGAGACCCAAAGTGGCCGTGCTGTGGTTTATTCTGCCATAAAGTCTCATGCCAATTACCGTACTAGTGGTTTGCAGCTCCGCATAGAAGAGACTTTTGGCGTAGCCAATGATCAAACCGACCGGGGCACATTATGGGCATTAAAAGATCACGTATCCTTAATCGGCGGCGATTATGCTACTAACAACCAATACCCGTGGGTCAGTTATGACGGACGTTGGGGCGGCACCAATGAAGAAGGGTTTAGTAATACCAACAGTCCCGCTGGCAAAAAATTCACTAAAAGTTGGTTTCGTAACTGGGTCGAAGATCATCAGTCCGTCGATATCTCTAACGGTGACTTGCGCGACTTGGTTAAACATGAATATGCCAACGCGCTGGATTTGGCCACCACCCATGCGCCAAATATCTATCTGCATTCCGATGAACCTAACATGCCCTCGTCAGTGCCTTGGTATCTCGACCGGGTAGAATTGACGGTTGATGACACTACCACGCTCGATGAGGGTGAGGTGAGCCAATGGTCTGTGGTCAACAAGTCACAGCCGCTGGTGCGCGATTTGAGTCAGTTTAGTAAAGGTAACAGTACACTCGAAGCAACTAACGAAAAATACAACAATCAAAATGTGTGGAAAATTGCCACCACTGGCGTTGAAGGTTACCTGCAAAACGTCAATGCGGGTGCAACATTTACCCTAGACGACAAAGTGTATGAATTCAGCGTTCACTTAAAGGCAGAATCCGGCACAGCGCAGCTGGTGACATTGCGACTCAGAGATAAAGAAAGAGAGAACATTGTCGAACAAGACTTTGTGGTGACCGACCAATGGCAAAAGTATGCCATTAATACTCAGTTTGGGGGCGAGCACACTGGCTTGAGTATGTTTATCTATCCCGCTGGCAAAGTGGCAGGTAACCAAGGCCATGTGTATGCGGCCGATGCCCAACTTAATCGCATCGTCAGCTATTACAAAACCATCGCCGGGCGCCGCTGGATAAAGCATAACTCAATGGTCGGGCAGGGCGTCTGTGCCGATGGTAGCGCTCTGTTGCCAGCGGGCATTGTCAGTGATTCGTGCAGTGATACCGGCAGATTTTATAGCTGGATTGAGGCGTAAACGGCTTGCCCGGTCGGTTATCAACTGCCAAGTGTTGACGAATATATGTCACTATTTGACGCCACAGGCGGTGCCAACAATATCGCGGGTAATACTCTTAAATCGACAGACTTTGGTGCTGGCACAGACGACTATGGCTTTAATGCCAAAGGCGAAGGCTGGGCAGATCCGGGTTTAACGGTGCTGAATAACCAAGGTATAGAGGCTGTGTTTTGGACTCGCACAGAAAATCCATCGGATAGCAGTCAGGGCGCAAGGGTATTTAGGCCAGTAACCGGCTAGCGGCATGTCTAATATATTGTTTGTGGGATTTATTATATTTTTCAATTTCCTGTCTGTATGGTTCCACACCAATTCTTTTGAACAACCTACAGTACTCCTTGAATTCTCTGTATATTAGCCCGCTCTCCAATTGCTTTAAAAATATACCAGCAAGCGTAACTTTTTGCTTTTTTGTTAGTTCAGCGTTTCGCAGTGACCTTGCCATGCTCGCACGGATATATCCAGTTGTTGAATGCATCACATTATCTTGTATGTATTCGATCGAAATCTGTACGCAAGCGCTATCACCTAGCTTCACACCATCGATTACTGAATCCATGATGTTATAAACCCAAGTGGCTCCGTTTTTATTGGTGTATCTTTTAGGTTCAGGTTCAAAACCAAAAACACCACCCAACGATAAGCTCAATGCCCAATACTTCGCCTTTACTGAGTCTACTGACCACTTACCTTCGGGATTATAATTTGTTTCCATCACTATCGTGGGCCTAACAATGCATTAACCGGAATTCAGGATAGACCCGAAAGCCTATTCCCTTCAACACATTAATATATTCATTTATTTGATTCAAAACGTTAAACGGATGCTCCGACATTCGCTTAATTTACTTCATCCGCTCTCAAATCGTGGTTAGTTGACCTTGTCTTGAATCCGGGTTCGACCGTTGTCGTAATGCTCTTTCAATCCGACAATCTGGTTATTTTCAACGATAAATGCCAGCCTGATATAATCAACGTGTTTTAAGCCAAACAAGGTTTTGTCTAGTGCTGTTAATTCCTGCTTTGGTCTGTCTTTGTACTGGCTGAACAACCGGCCGTGATCCAAAGATATCTTGCGCGGGCCATATTCTCCGGTGTAACTTTTCAGTGTCTTTGTTGACAAGTTCACTGGAGATAATTGAGCCTTCACTGCCGCTAAAGTCCATCGATAATACTTTTTGTCTGCGCCATCCTTTTTGGCTAGGTTCTCCAAGGCCAGCTTTTGGGCTGTGGCTAAGGCATCAATAGCCGCGACTTTTATGTCAGGCTGTACGCCAACGCTTTCCCAATTGGTTTTAGTGATCGGGTTGGTTGAGCGCCCGGTAGGAATCCATATCAAAAATCGGTCATTTACAGCCTCGGCATCTCCCGGGTGGGCGCCGCCACCGGTGACTTCGCCGATCACGGTTGCGCGTTTGAGGTGTTTAAGGTTGTAGCTGAATTCTTCGGCGGCCGAGAATGTACGCTTGCTGGTTAAGATATAAACGTCAATATCTGGCCGACGTTTGCCCGGTATATAGGGCAGGGTGTAGTTTTCGGTGAAGGTGTCTGTTGGTCGCCAGTAAAATCCGCTGATATGAACCGGTTCTACATCATAGAGATAGCTGGTGAGAAATTGGATCATGTTTGGCTCGCCACCACCATTTTTGCGTAGGTCTATGATCAATGCATCGCTATTGGAGAGAAAGTTCATCGCTGCCGCTGCAGTTTCGCTGGCATATTGGGTCGATATAAATTGACGAAGATCTAAATACCCCAGATTACCGGGTAATATTTTCACTTGCTCGAAACCGAAGTTGTTGCGTTGCAACTCCTTCAATTCTTGTGCTGTGATGGCATCATCCTCGGGGGTTTTGGCTTGTTCGAGTTTTTGTTGCGCATACTTTTTGTTGAGAATGATGGCCAAGTGTTTGTCTAAAACCACTGAATGCAGGTCTTTCTCTACCTCTTGGGCAAATTCGCCCGGGTCGGTGATTGAATTGTACTTGCCGTCTGCCAGATTGGCCTTGATGAAATCAGCCATCCTTTTGGCTTTTTCAGGGTAGACGTAATTTTCAACGAGTTGCTTTGAAATACCATTGATGACTTTGCTCACTTCATCTGCGGTCATGACCTGCGCGACAGCAACGGTTGAGCCAAAAATGGCGGCCAGACACAGTAACGGTATTTGTATGCGTTTAACGATTTTGCTATTGAAGAATTTGGTCATGGTTACCCTTATTACGTTAAATTAGGTTAATGATTAAAGTTGAGGTTCACTGATGATGTCATTGGCCATACGTTGTTTGAAACTTGTTCTATGCAAAGCTTCAATTGCCGCCTCAACGGTGGCCAGCAGCGAGTTGGGTAAATCGTTATCCAAACTGGTTGCGGCGGCCATTGTGGCGTGCCATTGAGCTTCGAGCTTGGGGATCATCGCTATCCCTTGGGCAGTCAGTTTTATTTTTTTCTCCCGGGCATCTTCACCGTCAATACGGGTGATAAGACCCCGCTTTTGCATGTCGTTAACCGTTTGGGTTATCGCTGGTTGCGAGACCTTGACCTGCTCGGTGATTTGTTTGATGGTCATCACCTGATGCTCAATCAAGCAGCGAAAGATCGGTGTATACCGCGGTTTATAGTGGCCAAGACCTGCCGCTTCATAACTGGCAGCAACATCACCATCTAGCAGTTCAATCAAATGTCTGATACGGGTCCCCAAGTTGCTATGCTCTGCTTTGGTCATAAAGTTACTCTCATTTGGTTGTTATATACGTCATTGTATAAGTCGTTATATAAGTACTTATGCATTGTAGGGTGATGAAGTTTATTTGTAAACAATAATTTTCATTCTGATTACATTTTGAACAAATGTTCGGACTTCGACCGGGATTAATTTCACTTGTTTACTGTGGGTATCGTGATAAAGATAAACGATATAGTGTGCGTTGTGTGAAGTAACCAAGAAATAGTTAAACAGCCCTTTTTTGGGGCTGTCTTTTATTGTTTGCTCGCTTTGCCACAAAGCGAGCAAGGATAAATTGTGCCAGTGTTATATTTTGGGTTAGATAAAGTATGCTAAGTTGATTTGAATATTTGTTTTAATTCCTTGCTACCTGCGTGCGCAGCAAAGTAAGGTAGCACAATTGATTTAGACACCCTGGCACAAAGAACGTGGCCATCACTGCTGTTTTTAATTTTGGTGCGTCATCTTATGAGATCCACCTTAAGTATTTCGAACTCTTTATCGCTTTCCAGTGTGGCGAAAATGTAGTGATCGGAATTATCCGACTTGGTCGATAAGAATAGTCCAGGAAATCTTGTCGGTCCAAAACGGTCGGTGTCGTGATCTTTTTTCCAAACGGAACTGAATATTTTGTGTCTGTAAACACCTACGTAAGCATGTCCTGAGAGGTGAAAAAGTTGTTGTGCTAAATAGTAATCTTTAAACTTTCCTTCCGCCACTCTGTACAAATGCCCCTCATCGAATACCTCTTCATAAAATTCTGTCTCAGCACCATCAAAATCTACAGCCCATCCATCGTCATCTAGTTGAAGATAGCTATGGTGTTGTTCGCTAAGCCATTGCATTCCTATCTTATATCGATGCGTCGGATGTCCAAGCTGGTTCATATTATCCATCTTAATTCGTTCCGCAGAAGCGCACACCTCTGAAAATTCACCCATTTTCTTGCTCATAATAATTTCCTATATATAATATTAGAAATTGACCTATCTGTTATTCAATTAACCAAATTGACTTTGTTGGCTAAGGTTAGAGGGTTTGGCACTTATGCATAACCGTCTTTCGCAAATGCAAACACCAATTACCCCTTAGAAGAGGTTTAGGTCACTCATCCGCCAAGCATAAGCAATGTCTCTAGCTTGGTTTCATGGGAACAGAATAGTCAATATAAATGCTATTTACAAATAATTTAGGGTAAAAACATGGCGTTATCTGAAACATTTTTAGGCAGTATTTAGTGTAATGAGCCTCGTCAATTCTAAGAGCACTCAGCTATTTATTAAGGGGCTTAGTGTTAAATGAGGGGAAATCATCCAATGTGACAAAAAAGCCTATTTTTGTAAATTAGGTACTGTAAATGGATAATAAGTGCCACGATTATCATCATTTTTCATGCTCACCTGCGAATAGCACTTACATGTCAGATAATCAGGCTGCTTGCAATGGGCGATTAGTTGACTATCCACCTTGCAAAGCAAGCTTGTTAAGATAGAATTTAAACCTCTGTAGTGGCGTTAATTTACAAGGGTGAGTTTGAATAAGTTTGTCATCGATATCATGCTTGTAACTCTTATTTTTGGCCGAACACTTATGTGTTTGGCTATGTTAGTTGCGTTACCAGTTTCTTTTTTAACTGGTTATTTCGAGTTGTTTGTGTATTTTATTTTTGCAGTTATTATTTTTTGCATTCCTGCTTTGCCTAATATACATTGCCGCTTACTTTCAACGCTGTCCAAAATGTAATAACAGGATATTTGTACTTCCCAAAACAGCAATAACACCAGACATTGGCATCAGACATTAGAAGTCTCTACAATAGCGGCTTTGCGATCCCGCACCTTGCAATCAGGACTCTGAAAATGTTTAAGCCATTTTGGCGCTCTCTATCTATAAATCCCCTGTGGCCTTTGGCTGCTTTGTCAGTGTTTTTACTGCTAGTGGTGATACATGAGATACAAAGCCCAATAGGTGAACAAGGCTTTAAAGTGTACCAAGCCAACGGCGATTATGAGTCGATTGAGGCTTTGATGGCGGTCCAAGGTGACGCTGATTCTAAACCTATTTTTAAACCAGCCTTCAAAGAACTGCCCCACAACTACATCAACCTTGGCAGCCACCCTTCGGCATGGCTGAAAATCACCGATGCGGCACCCGACAATATTTTGCTGGTACAGCGCAACGCCATTAAAAGGGCTGCACAGCTATATTATCAAAGCGGAGACAAGGTATGGCATGAACAAACGCTGGTGGGAACGGCGCAATTTCACAATCACTTGGTGACCAATCTGCCAAAGCAGATGGCAACCGGCACTTTTTATTTGAGGCTGCACGGTCGGTATTTAAGGGCGACGATTGAGCTTTTACCCCAACCGCTATTCTTCGATTTTTTGCAACGCTCGGCAGTATATGATGGTTTGTATTACGGCATGTTATTGCTGTTTATTGTGTATAATCTGATGTTGTATATCAGGCTTAAAACCGCTTCTTACCTGGCTTACAGCGCGCTGTTGACGACATTGCTATTGTGGTTTTTGTCGGGGCAGGGGTGGTTGACTTTTATATTCCCCAATATCCAATGGTTGCAACACATTACCGTAGTGCTGGGGTTGATGTTGGCCATCAGCGCCGCAGAATTTGCCAAACACTATTTGCGAGTCAAAACATTGTCGATTCGCTTGTTTAAAGTGTTGTCTACTTTGCAGCTTGTCATCGGGGCTTTTTTATTGGCTAAAGTGACGGTGGCCGAAGCGCTGCCTCCAATGGTGTACAGCATCGGTTATGGGGTTGGTTTGACTGCTGCTTTGGCACTAATGGCGGGTTGTTTCGCCGCTGCTTTACTTGGTGTGCGACAAGGCAAAACCTCGGCGTTGTATTACCCCGCTTGGTACTACATTGCTGCCACGGTATTGTTTTTTGTTATGGCCTTTTTGATGGGGCTGTCGGCGGGCAACATCATCGAATTGCCCTTTTCATGGCGATTTTTACAGTTGGCCTCGGTGGTTGAGGTGGTGATTTTTTCTGCCGGTTTGGTGTCGATAGTTCACCAACAGCGTCTGCTGCATCAACAGCAGCGCCAGCAAAAACACCAAGCTGAAGCGGCACTTGCCATCGCTCAGGCCGAATTGGTAACACAGTTACAAGTCACCAATCAGCTCAAAGACAACATTATGAAAAGTGCACTCGACCCCAAACTGTTCCCTCAGTTGGCCAAAATCACCAATATATTGCCCCATGTTTATTATATTAAGGCGTCGGGCAACTGGTGTCAGGTGAGCTATCAAAAAGGCAACGCCAATCAAAAAAGCAAGCAAATCGACCTTGAATGTAACTTGCAAAATCTCATCGACAGCTTCGGTGAAGCTTGTTTTGTCAGGGTGCATAAATCGTATTTGATCAACCCCCAACAGTCGTTTATTTTGCAGCGCCGAACCTCTGCCGATTATGATTTAAATATCAAAGGTGAACTCATCCCGGTGGGTCGAAAATACCTCAATGAAGTGAAAACGCTGGTTTAGACTCTACCGTTTGACAAATATCCCCGTTGTTCACGCTCTATTAAAAAAGTGAATAAATACAAAATCTTACTGATGTGTAGTTATACATTTCACTCTACGCTTTGAAAAAATGGCTATTGCGGGGCGTGTTGAAGCAGCTTAAAGTGCATTCTTTAAAACCACTCACTAATAATTGGATATGAATCCACATGAAACTAAAAGCGGAATATCAATTCCACCGTTTTCTATTGCTTACTTTACTGCTAATGCTACCCGGCTGTGCCAGCATTCCGCTCACTACCATGGCGCATTTTTCTGGCTTTGGGCCACAAGATATCATTGAGATCAAGGCCCGCGAACTCAGAGTGAAAGCGACCATCAACGCATCGCTGGGCATTGAATTGGTAAAAGCGACAACACTCAGTTTGGGGGTTAAAACCAGTCAAGGTGAGGTAAGCCTGATTTTGGGGTTACAAGCGTTAAAGCAACAAACCATCGCGGCAAAAACCGGTTTTTTTTCAAGCAGTCCTGCGTTCAGTGTGCAATACATGAAGTTGAGCGAACAGGGCATCATCGACTTTGAAAAGTTTCAGCAATTGGTTAAAAGTAAAAGCGTTAAAGGCGGTAGTTTTGGTGCCGGAATGGATCATTCGAACGGCGATAAAGATCAAAAAACCAAACCAGTGGATGAGACAGTTTATTTTTCAGTTGCGATTAAGCTGGCCAAAGGTGACGACTTTGTTGCCTTGATTGACCGGTTTGAGATTGAGGGAATGTAAAACCTATTCAACCTCAAAACTGATATCGAACAGTACACCGGGTTCGTTTCGTTGTGGTGCGGCGATACGTCCACAAAGTTTTTGGGTGATCAGGTTGTAGGCGATGTTCATGCCCAGCCCTAAGCCTTTTTGGTCGCCGATGCGGTTGCCAAAGGGAATAAACAGCGAAGCCAGTTCTTGTTGCGTCATGCCGTTACCAAAATCCTGATAGGTTATCTTCAAAGTCTTCTTATTGCGTTCAAATTGAATGTTGATGATAGCATTTTCCTCTGCCTTTACTTCTGGACTGGCGGGGTAGCCGTGTTTGAGGGTATTGTCGGCTAGCAATTGTAATACTTGGCTTAATACCTCGCTATAGCTGGTGAAAGTCAATGTCGGGGGATGTTCTATTTGCCAATCTATGATGCGGTTGGGGTGTTTAAAGGCGACCTCGGCTTTTACATCCAGCATCAGTTGGGTTATGTCGATGAGGCTTGATTGATCTGAGTAGGTATGGATATTGAGCTGTTTGAATCTTTCGACTAAATCAGACACCGTTGTCAGACTCTTGGATAAAACACTGCCGGATGCCTCAAGACCATCAATCAGTTCATTAAGGCCTTTTTTGCTGATTATGCCAGTGTCCATCATATGTTTTAGTTTGGCGCTATAATCCGGCAACATCGAAGCGCCGGTAATGGCAATACCGACAGGGGTATTGAGGTTGTGGGCGACATTGTGAACCAGGTTACTTAAGTGATCTATTCGTGCGGCTTCAATCTCGGTTTGACGTCGCAATGCCAAATTGAGCTTGTGTTGATAAAGATAATGAACCAGATAGGATGTCGCTAACAGTATTAGCAAGTGAAACCAACGACGTTCGTAAAAGTGGGGGGCGATGCTCAGTGGCAGTTTGGCGCTGACTTGACCCCAATGTCCATTATAAAAGCGCGAGGTGACTTCAAACACATAGTCACCAGCACTCAAGTTGGTAAAAGAAACCTGACGCCTGTTTTGCGCCGATTGCCATTGGGCTTGGTAACCCAAAAGCCGGTATTTGAACTGGATTTTATCCGGGTTGTCAAAACCGGTTGCGCTGTATTTTATGCGGATATCCCGCTGTTCGGCATTGAGGTTTTGGCTGTTTGGCAACCAACGGGTATTGCCGTCAAAGACAATGTAGTCGATGGCGTTCGTCGGCACGCCTTGGGTTGTCGGTAAACTTTGCGGATCGATTTCGACCAGTCCCGCCATACATGGAAAAATCAGTTTTTTGGCTAGAGTATGCCAAGGGGCAGGTGAGGCCGAATTGCATTCACTGGGGTTAAGCCCTTCATTACGGCCAAAGGTTGTCGACAGTATTTTTGGTTTATTGCCGCTTTTATTGCTGCTTTTGTTGTCGCTTCTGTTGTAAGGAGTGTGGTTTTCCAGGTCGGCTCTTTTGATGCGGTTAATGCCTTTGTCTGAACTCAGCCACAAATAACCGCTGGCATCTTC
>JABSOG010000002.1 GCA_013216025.1 Algicola sp.
GGTTAATAGGCCCGACAACCTCCGCATCAACCCACGGCATAAAGCAGCCGATGAAAGCACCCAGCATCGCAATAGATACAACCGTACACGCAGCACCCAACGCACCGACAAAACGACTGCTCAGTAAGGTCCATTTCTCGATTGCAGTGGCAAAAATCAGCTCACTCATTTTATGCTCAGCATCGCGCAACATCGCATTGGCGCAGGTTACCATCAGCACAAAAATAGCGCCCAAAGAAAATAAGCAGGCAATATAATTAACCGTGGCTGGCGCGTTGATATAAACGCCTGGCCCCGTCACAAGGTTAGTGCCAAGCTGCATACCTAAAGCCAGCGCCAACAGCGAACTCCCCGCAAACGAGACCTGCCGGGTATGATAAGCCCATTCAAAACCGACTAATTGCCTAAACATGATTGGCCCCCTTGGCACTTCCCTTAACACAGCCCCTAACACGGCTCAAAGTAGAAAAATACACATCTTCGAGGCCCGGTTGCAGCGCTTCAAAACCCGCGCCCGGCGACTGGTCGGCCAATACATGAATTTGCGTTTGTCCGGCAAATAAATGGGTAGAGATCACCTTATGATTGGCCTGATATTCTGCCAATGCTGCTTTTTCGATGGTCGCGCGCCAAATTTTTCCGTTAAGCTCGTTAATCAATTCAATCGGTTTGCCCTCAAGCAACACACTACCTTGCGCCATAATCGCCATGTTGGGGCAAAGGTCCAACACGTCTTCAACAATGTGGGTCGACAAAATCACCACTACGCTTTCGCCAATTTCGCTCAATAGATTATGAAAACGATTGCGCTCTTCAGGGTCGAGTCCTGCTGTGGGTTCGTCGACTATCACCAACTTTGGGTCACCCAACAACGCCTGCGCAATACCAAAACGCTGGCGCATACCGCCCGAAAACGTACTGACAGCTTTGTTTTTCTGCTCAAAAAGATTGGTTTGTTGCAGTAGCGCATTCACCTGATCGTGCCGCTCGCCCTTGTTGAGCAACCCTTTTAGAATCGCCATATGATCAAGCAACTTAAACGCCGAAATTTTAGGATACACACCAAAATCTTGCGGCAAATAACCCAAACGGCGACGAATAGTTTGCGGATCGTCAAAAGCATTTTTGCCGTCAAACACAATTTGCCCATCGTCGGCTTCTTGCAACGTCGCGATAGTTCGCATCAGGCTCGATTTACCCGCACCGTTAGGCCCGAGCAGGCCAAACATGCCCTTATCGATAGACAAATTGACATTGATCAGGGCTTTAACGCCGTTTTCGTAAGTTTTAGACAGATTTTTAATGATCAGCATGGTGCGCTCCTTGGAACGTAAACTTTATTGAGGGCGAACGAATCGATAGCGTGTTCGACGCACATAAAAATGGGTGATTAAATGAATAGATTTGGCCGTATTACTTTGGAGGTTCAGTCCGGCGGTTTTTTAATATGATTAAGAAAAAATAGACTGACCAAACCGGGGATTCCGGTAAGACCATTAACAAGAATCCAACCGAACTTACACCTGTCAGACCACAATAGAGGCCTAACAAACCAAGAGGTTATGGCCATAGATAAAATACTCACCAACAACATACTCCACAAAATATTAGTGGGCATTGGCTGAGTAATGATTTCTTTCGCAGACAAATCAGGGTTTTGATACGGCTTTAACACCGACCACAGCAATTCGTGAAAATAACCCATGGTAGGCGAAACAATATATTGTCGATAACGAAAACTATCAGCCCAGTTTACCGTCAAAGCCTTAGTACTTAAGTGAGTCACTTCGCCAGTTGACGCATTCACCCGGTAAAAAGCATGATTGGCGTCTGCAAAATTGAACCTTTGCTGGGTGCCCGACAAAATCGACACATAATATTGGCCATTGAAACTCGCCATACTCACTCTCGACAGATTACTGAGGTGTGCATTGAGTGGTACCTTGGCCACCGTTTTTAATTGGCCGTCAGCACTTTTGTCGAGCAAATACAAAAACTGATCGGTTAACGCAGCCGAACGCTCATCTTTTAACAAGAGCAAAGGCGCAACAAATGATTCG
This sequence comes from Algicola sp., assembly GCA_013216025.1. GTDB lineage: Bacteria > Pseudomonadota > Gammaproteobacteria > Enterobacterales > Alteromonadaceae > JABSOG01. Next base: position 2,061 of record JABSOG010000002.1, read on the forward strand.
CCTTCACCCACAGTCAAATGATTGAACAAACGATTACCTTCATAAACAAACCCTTGATTGCCAACATAAATTTCTTTGTTGTCTATGCTGCGCACAATGTCTTTAAAACGCAGATCGTCGTCAATTGATTGCTTTGACTGATGAATCTTACCCGATTTATCCATCCAACCTTTAAACTGCCCACTACGTTCATGAATGCCAAAAAACAACATTTCGCCATGATTGAAATACCAATTAATACCCTTGGCTTCGTCTCTTATTTTACTCACCGCATCATAGGCCCGGTCCATATACAACAACTGGTGACGAACGACAGGTTTAATCCATTCAACATAAAACGGGTTGAATTCGATATCACTGGCTTGGGTCACGACCGTTTCAGCTGCATTGAGATGGCTCTTGTTCTTCGTATTAGTATGGCCAAGACCATAATCGAACAGTTCGCGCTCGGTCATTTGCTCAACAAAATGAAAACTATCCTCTGGCCAATAATCTGACCAGCTACCGGTATGTTTAGGGTCGGTTAAAATCAACCCCAATTGAAGCACCGTATTGCAAGCATAAGCCAAAACAAACGACAACAAATAGATGATAGGCAGCGCAATCATACCGGTCGCAACCGGCTGAGTAATGTGCGCATCTAGCGCCGGTTTAAACGCCTTATAGCAGATGAAAACCAGCCAAATTAACACCACCGACATCGTCACAAACACCCATAAACCGTGGGCATTTGTGGTGATCAAACAAGCGGGTAACACAAAAACCAAGGGTGCCAGTTTACTAGGGCTAAGCACCGCAAACGCCGCAGCAAAATAACAGCACATCAACAAAACGGCAATGGCAGGCAAAATCAAATACAAACGCCAATCAACAACCCCGTGGTTATTCAAATCAACAACAATAAAACTGCACAGCAGCGGCAACAGCGTGGCCAAACAAAAAACCGCCAACGCGCCCAACGTAAAACCACCAAACAACTTGGCGCGAGACAATGGCCTGTGGATCATAAAAGACCAGCGATTGATCTTGGTCAAAGAGCGCATTTGAAACCAACCAAACCCCGCACCAAACACCAAATTAAGCACCAAAATGGCATGGTAAATGCCGACAAAGGCCTCCATAAACCATTGAAGATTAGTGATAAACAGCACAAAAATAAACTGCAGCAGCGCCATGCCGACGATCAGATTTTTATAACGAGTCAATTCAGACAGAACAATGCTTAACATCACACCTTCTCCTGTTTGTGTAGGTACTTTTGCTGCTGAAGGTGCAAACCACGGGTCAAGTAGGCATTGATTGCTCGGTCGAGGCTGACGGGATTTTGCATGGGCGAAATCGCCCCATGTTGACGTAAAAACGCACCAAAATCGGCTTGGTGATCGAGCACCATATAATGATAAGCATCATCGATTTTGCGCAGTTGCAATAGGTCAGGAACGAGGTCTTTTTGGGGGGCTTGTTGCAATGGATTTGCATTAAACTCGGCCACCCAATATTGAATACGCTGACAAAAATCCTCAGGCGCTTCAACGGTTTTTATCTCGCCGCGTTCCATGATGATTAGCGAATCGGCAATGCGTTCGACCTCTTCCATGTGGTGCGAGCAGTACAAAATAGTGCAATTATCGTGGTCTTGCGTAAACAATAAAGACTCAAAGAACGACTGCTTGGCGACCACATCTAGCCCCAGCGTGGGTTCATCTAAAATCAGCACCTCAGGCTTTTGCGCCAGCGCCATGGCCAAACACAAACCGGCTCGCTCACCGCGCGACAGCTGACTAATTTTTTGCGCAGGTCTCAAAAAGAAATTGCCAATAACCTGTTGATAAACATCATCTTGCCACTGCGGGTAATGGCTCTTTTGCATCTTGGTCAACGCCTTAACGGTCATCCACTCGGGCAGCGAATGATCTTCGTTAACAAAACCAATTTTGCCTCTGATTTGCGGCGTTAGTTCACGGCTGTCGCAACCCAATATCGAAGCGCTGCCACTGGTGGGCTGAACCAGCCCAAGTAACACCCGAAACAACGTCGACTTACCCGCACCATTGCCGCCAACAACAGCATGAACACCGCCCGCAGGCAATTGCAGGTTTAGCGAATTAAGTACTCGCTTGTTTGAGTAGTCCTTACAAATATTATGTGCTTCGATAATATATTCAGCCATCACTACTTCGCCTGCTTGGGGTTATTGGGAGAATTGTGAAAGGTGTTAAGCGCGTTGAGACGCTCACTTAACCTATCAACAATGGTTTGGTTCGGATAATTCAACCCAATGATTTCATTAATAAACTTATCAACCTGCTCACCAAGCCGCTTTTCGCGTTCAGCATCACTAAGCAATTGTCGCGGCGGACAAACAAACAGCCCCAACCCTTTTCGAGCCTCAACCAGCCCTTCATCAGTCAACTTCGCATAAGCCCGCGCCACAGTATTGGTATTAATGGTCAGTTGCATCGCCAAACCCCGCACGCTCGGAATTTTACTGCCGGGCACCAGCTCGCCGGTGACGATCTTCATTCGAATACCGTCAACAATCTGCTTAGAAATAGGCCGGGGATCCCCGGTAACAATCTGAATCATTATTTACCGAATATTAGACTGGGTTAATCTGCGTTTGGTTAAAGATTTAGTCAAACAGGTGTACTGCATGTGATGGTACACTACGTACACCTTGGTTAAATGTCAATCGGTTAGATTTTGAAGTGTGGTTTATGGGGTAGTCATTGGCGATTTAATTTATTTTATTTCAATGGGATAGGTCTATTGATGTGGGTGGTGATATTTTTTCGTGGTGTAATGATACGGATGAGACACCTATCTATTTTAGGCTGGGACAGCATGGAGTTTTCTTACAAATAAATCATATTGGCAGTGTAGAGGTAATCGTGTTACGACGAAAATCAATGACCGCCCCCATGTCTCGTAAAATATCAGCGCCAATCAATCCTTCAATATCAAATCCATAGTCCATTTCGCCAAATTGTACGGTTGGTTTAACAACAGTGCTTTGTGCGATCTGCGCGCTATGAATTTGCCGCTGAATAACGTACTCAGTACCGCCGATTCCAATCATTTCGCAAATAATATCGTTTTTATCGACACCAAGTCCGTTTTCAAACAGTTTTTCTATATTAAACAATGATGAGGCGGCACCTGAATCAATCAGAACATTACTAAAAGCAATTTCGACACCACCAATGTTGAGCACGACAGAAATATATGGCAGACCCTTATGCCATATAAACGTCATAACTTGCCTCGAACGCCAGTCCAATATTGCACTTTAACCTTAAGTGCTTCGTTAGCGGTTGATGCAAACAAATAGTCTCTTTGAGGGTTTTGTTTATGAATTTTGCGATAGTTTTGGTAGGCCTGTACAGAATCGCGATATGAGTTAACAACGGTCACTTCTTCAATGGTCTTTTCGTCATCTTGCTGATGACTGGCCAAAGCTTCAATCACAACCCACATATCAGGGTAATCTTTTCTAACGTCACTCCAGAGCATTTTCGGGATCTCCATTGTGTTTCATTGATTTGTGTTATCAATTTACCACAATATGTGTTGATACCCTATAAATCACCTTTGCAGTAAAAATAATACTCGGGAGTGTATTTGATAAATCAGAGATTTTGGAAAAATATTGAGAGAGGAAGAATCACAGACGAAAACGGTTGTTGAAGCTGTTATAAATTTAATGCAAAAACAAATCAGTTTTGGGACTGATAGCTAAAGGAGATAAACAGCAGGGGGTCTACATCATACCAATCAAGAATTGGCTACCCAAATACAACAAGCCTGAGTACAGACCGGTTAAGGCTGTGGTTTCTGCCATACAGTTCATGTTTTGTTTGATTACTGCTTTCATTGTGATTAGCCTTTAATTTGTTTTGCCCGATAACTTGATGAACATTTTATCGATTTCACGCCGTTGAGGTTCTGTCATATCTGACAAAAACTGGCAGATTTACGACAAAATGGCGAAAATAGGGTGAAATAAAGCTTAAATTAGTTATTTAAGAAACTAAATGCAGGATTTTGTTGAACAAAGGAGGTTTCTGGCTTTGGTGGTAAATGAACAAATCTTTGGTGCGCACAGCACACCCTACTGACCGAGATTGTCATTTGGTAAATGTAAAAAAGCCCCAAATCATCACAATAAATTCAGGGCCATTTGTCTAGTAGGCAGATTTGCTTAAATCAATGGCGACCTAAAACGACTTGGCCATTCTTTCTCCAGTGCGATACCGAAGTGTTATTACTGTGAGACGCAACACGACTATTCGCCTTCTGTGCTTTGGCTTTAGGCGCTACGACTACCTTGGTGACATCATTTGTTTGATTTCGCGTTGCAAAATACTCGCTAAAGTCTTTGACTGAGCACTGTTAGCCTGTTGACCTGACTTTGAGCTAGCACTGGCATTGGCTGTAAAAATCATCATCAGCCCTAATGTTAAAACAAAGGTTTGCGCCAAACTGACGAAAAATACGGTGTTAAAACGTTTTAAGTTGCTCATGGGTCTAATTCCTTTGATTACGATTGTCGCTAACTGTTTAAATAACATTAAAGTTGAGAACGAGCATATTAAAGGAGCGTTGGCGTTTTACCGAGGACAAAAAACTATAAATTTAGGACTGTTGTTTAAAATCAATGAGTTAAAATAGAAAATGTGAAGATTAGGTCTTTTGATCTAGCGCTGGCAAAATAAACTGTTCGATAATGCCCAGCGGTTGACGCATGATTTTAAGGTTGTTGTAGTTGCTGCCGGTAAAAACCACCACCATATCTAGGCTTGGCAGCACCACAATGTACTGTCCGCCATTGCCGCCAGCGTAATATCCTTCAACAACTTGCCCACTAGTTTTGTTTTTAAACGAGCCCACCCACCATAAATACCCGTAACCATGCGCCTGCCCGGCCCATCTTTTACTCAGTGGATAAATTGCCGAGGTGCTTTTTTCGACCCACTTGGCAGGCACGACTTGTTTGCCATGCCAATTACCTTTGTTTAAATACAGTTGGCCAAACATCGCCATTTGGCGTGAGGTCAATTTAAACGGTGATTTGGTGATTAACCCCATGGGTTTGAACAGGTCATCTTGATAATTTAGTTTGCTGGGGTCGCCCGCCGCCACATTAATTACTGAGCGCAATACGGCCGGAATTGCATCGGTATAAAGCATCTTTTCGCCGGGTTTGTAGGCCATTGGACGGTCTAGCAGCCATTTTATCGCTTGTGTGGGTTCGCGACCGTTGAACATCAAGCTGCCACAGCGGGTTTTGGCGCGACCAATAAAACAATTCCAGCCTGCGCGCATGGTCAATAAATCATGCAGGGTAATGTTAGCTTTACGCTCATCCCAGTGCTTATAATTTGCATAATATGGGGTAAAGTAGCTGTGGAGTTTGTCGTTTACGCTGCCAACTTGTTGTTTGCCTATGCTAATGCCGACCAGCGCTGACAAAAGGCTTTTACCCGCCGATGCCAAGGCGTGGGGCGTGCGTTTTTTGCCTTTGTTATAGTATTTTTCGAACACCAGTTGGCCATGACGGACCACCAGCATACTGTCGACCCGCTGATATTTACCTCGGCGGATCAGGCTGTGCGCCCGGCGCAGTGGTTTGTCGTCTAATCCCACGGCAGCGGTATCACTTTGTGGCCATTGCCACTGCTCGGTTTCACCTTTATGCTCACCATCATTGGTCCCGCCCTTTGCGTGAGCCGCAAACAGGGAGAGCAACAACAAAAGCGCTAAATATCTTTTCATGGCAGGTGCCAAATCAGTTCAACAATGTGGTTGTTTTACCAGACTTCGGCCAAAACACCAATAAGAGTGGGTTAAAAGGCCCATTTGACGGGATAACCGCGAAATTGGCTGTACACCAAAGCCGCCAAAAATGTTATTCTTCGCGCTTCTCCAGTAGTAGATTTAGAAGATCCTAGTTATTAATATGCAGCAGTTAAAATCGTTATTGTGTTTTTCAGGCAGTGAGCAATCCAGCCGCTTCGGCGTCATTCAGTCAGCCGTTTATCTTTGTTTTTTTCTTTTAAGTTTACTGCTAGCCAGTGTCCCCGCATTGTTTTTTGTGGTTGTGCTTGTGCTCGCGGTATTTGCCACCGCCAGCAGTGTACGGCGGGTGCGCGATGCCGGATTAGCGCCAATGTTGAGCGCCATTCCGATTGGTGTTTATGTCGTCTGTGCCACGTTAATCAGCAGTATCGGTGGCAGTAGTTACTTTTTACTGATATTGGCGGTGCTGAGTACCGTTGGCCTGATGCTTTGCCCCAGCCGCCAACGTCATGATTATATTCAGGGTTACCATGGTCCGGTCGATTTATCGTCTCATCAAGCTAAAAAAGACACGTCCAACACCTATGCCAACCGCATCGAACCCACCTTTGTTGCAAGCCATGGGACCAGCGATCACAGTGACACGCACAACGGTCAAATTGACGAACATTTTAGTGGCCAAACAGATTTCGATGAAACCACCAGCCAAAATAACGATTGGATTGAACCGTTAAAAAGCTGGGTGCTGGCCAATCAAAAAGTGGCGATTGCGGCGTTTGGTTTTATGGCTTTATTGTCGCTGGTGCTAGCGACTCTGCCTATGTGGTCGTCAAATCCAGTAGTAGAAGAGCAAACCGTTGCCACCCCAGAGCCAGTGGTTGCCGCGCAAAAAGTCAGGCTGCACAAACTCGAAATGCCCAACAATTATTATTTGATGACAGATGAAAATCAGGGTTTGCTTATCCACTGGCCAGCTTATGCAGAAAATGACAATCCGGCTTTATGGTCGATATTAACGGCCAAAGGCGAGCCAAGCTGCGAAAACCTGCGCTTTAGCGACAACACTCGCTTTCGCACCAATTTGGTAGAAATTGAAAACGCTGGAGATCATTACGCCAGCTTTTCGCCGCTAGATACCGAAGCACTGGTCAAGGCCATCGCCGCCAAGAGCAACTTCTCACTGTGTGGTTACGAATTTTCGTTAAAAGGCAGTACGGCGGCGATCAATTCTTCACCGATATTTTCGGTTTATCTTGAATCACTGTAATGAGCATATCCGCCCTAGTGCCCATCCTGCCCAGAGAGACCCGTCACGCAACGCTTGAAGCAATTTACGTCAGCCAAGGTCAATGGGTAGCAAGAGACGAGTGTCTATTCGACATAGAAACCGACAAGGTCGTGCTTGAGATAATGGCCGAACAAAGCGGGATCATCGATGAGATTTTGGTGAATATTGGTGACGCTGTTGAAGCTGAACAGCTCATTTTGACCCTAAGAGCGCCCACCGAGCAAGAATTACAAGACATGCCCGCAGCCAAAGCCGATGCCGAGGAAAAAGCCAGACCACAACCCGCCCCCCAAATTATTCATGACATCCAATGTCGCCCTGAGGTTGTCGAAATAAATGTGCCGATATTACCCGAAAGTGTTCAAGATGCGACAATTTGCCAACTCAACGTTGTAAAAGGTCAATGGGTAGAGCAAGACGATGTTGTTTTTGAGGTTGAAACCGACAAAGTAATACTTGAAGTGATTGCGCCTTATTCTGGGGTGATTTACGACATTAAAATCGACCAAGGTGAAGCGGTTGTTGCCCAGCAGTTGGTCATGACAATGAAAGAAAGACTGTCGGACGCGCCAAATCCAATGCCAGCAGATTCGCCTGAGCCAAAACCAAGCAGACCAACATCAGACGAACCGCCTCAAGGCTCACCCAACGTATTCTACGGCTTGATGATATTTGTCGTTTTGCTAATTTTAGCCGGGATGTTTTTCACTTAGTATTACACCCCATAAGCCATGGTGCCCAAGCAATGGCCCGGGCACTGCACTATCTTTGACTACCAAACCCCCTGCCAAACAGCATTACCATGAATATAATAGACATCATTGCCGTGAATAATCGAGCGGTCTTCACGTCCATTAATAAAGCTGTAGTCTTCGGGTAGGTTATCAACTTCCAAGGCATTTTTATCGACCAATTCGGCGCCGTTATCAGTGATATTCACCTCCAACATTTGCAGACTATTGCCGTGCTGCCAATAACCTTCGGCGTTGATATACCAACGACTAATTGGTATGGCAAAACGGTGTTCATTGTCAGTCATCTTTAAATAAGTCAGCGCATGATGGTCCCACTCTACCGGGGTGTAAGCGTCAGGATAAACCACGGTGCCTAGCTCCAGCGGATTGGCCGGGTCTGACACATCAAACAGCGATACCTTAGCCCCTTCTTCAATCGGACTGGTATCAATGGTATTGCCCTGACCATTACCCGGAAAATTACCCGGGTCGACTTGCTGTCCCACGCCCAACAACAAGTTATCGCCAATTGGATGCAAATAAGACGAGAACCCCGGTACTTCAAGCTCACCGGCAATTTTAGGGTCGGTCGGATCCGACAAATCCAGAATATATAATGGGTCCATACGTTGATAAGTCACAATATACGCCTTGTCTTCAAAGTATCGAACCGCGTAAATATCTTCTTGCGGCTTGCCGATGGGATCAGGGTGTAAGTCATTGGGCAACTGGCTGATAATATTGAGCTTGTTGTCTTGTGGTTGAGCATTAAGTACATACAACTGATGCTTGATATCTCCCGCCGAAACGCTAGAGGTGACCACTCTCAAGGTATTCTGATATTCGCTAAGGCGAAAACTGGGGTTGCTCCAACCAAAGTAACCATCGACTGTGCCCGCGCCCACGTAATCTAACGAATTGCCAGGCCCACTGCCAAGATCAAACTTGTGGATCACCGACTGCTCAAGAATGCTGGTTGCCATCAGGTAAATCGCATTGCTTGAGGCATAAAGCGCCTGCGTCACTGCGTTGATGCATACCGATTCAATGCTGTCTGGCTGACTCAAATCGATGGTGGTCAAGGTCACAATACTGTCGTAACCATCGTAAGAACCTGCATCTTCAGGGATAAAACAGTTTTGCGGATCAACCAAATTTTGCACGCTGTTGTCGGCTTTGGTCAGCTTGGGCATTAGGCTATTGACGTCAACCGCACGAATAGCATCGTAATTGGCTTGTTTGTCTGCATCGGTGAAAGCGCCGTAATTGATGCCCTCAACGTTGGGCGAAAAGCTACTGACCACATACACCTTGTTATCGATTCGGCGGCTCGACAGTAAATAACCGTCAAACGAAATAGAGTCGTCCATAGTGGCCTGTTCTGGTGTGGCCACGTCATAAATCGCCACTTCGACCTTTTGATCATACGGATGCCATACATCAATCGGCATGATGTTATACCAGTTTGCCGCGCTACCAACCACGGTCAACTTGTCGCTGTGCAGATACAAACCAGACATCGTATTTAACGTCCCTTCAGGCATCAACACTGCAACTTGTTCCATCGAAGTGTCGGGTTGACGTTTCATGATTTTGACATAATCGCGTTGCATGGCATTGTCGTCGGCCAACGGATCGTAATAACTGCGAGCGGCCATATACAGGTAATCGCCATCGTATTTGATGCGGTCGGCTTCATCCACGCCCGCCTCTTGCACATTGGTGCTCGAATATCCTGCAGCGGAGTCACCGGCCTGCGTGGTTGAAGGTGTGGCAGTACAATTTCCACATTCTGTGAATTGCGAAATACTCGAAGTGTACAACCCGTTTTTAAGGTGATTGCCAAAAGAAGCGGCGCTGGATGATTTTAACGGCCCTAACGACACCTTGGCCGAATTGACTTCAACCAATTGGCGGTTGACTTCGTCATCATCACCGCCGCCTCCACTGCCACAGGCAGACAATAGCAAGGTTGAAGAAAGTGCCAACAACGGCAATTTAAAACGTGGGTAATTCATGGGATATCCTTAATAATCTAGTTCGTATTGGCTTATTGATACTCTAGACCTTTATTTTGACAACAGTTGTAGCACTTTGATAAGAAATGTAATTATGTGTAATTGCGAGCACCAAGCCAACAGTTCAACCAATCAACGACAAAGGTTTTTCGAGCCACTTGACAACCCAAATTAGACACATTAATATAGCCGCCAATTTTTGCCCAAACACAGTTGTTAAATGGAATAATAATGAAACACGCCACACTGGCTATCGCCCTAGCACTATGCACAACAAATGCCTTATCTGAGCCACGTACCCACTGGTCAACCGAAACCCACACCCCTCATTTTGGCAACGTAAACGAAAATACCCAAAAAGATCTACTACTGCAAACCAAAACCGCCGACAACAGCAGCCTGTTGATACTTGATGACACCACTCAAAGCGAGGTGCCAATTGAGCTGGCTAACGCAAAGCTGGCCTTGAGCGACGTAAACGGTGATGGTTTTGCCGATCTCTTTGTCGTTTACCCAGCGCAACAAATGGCGGTAACGTACTTGGGTAATGTGGATGGTTTTCAAAGCGTGGCTACTCACCAATACAACGTCGATACATTGACTTGGCTTGATGATACGAGTGATGTTGAGTTATTAAGTGGTGATTTCAACGGCGACGGTCGCCAAGATGTCCTAGTCGTTGCTGAACAAAAACACTATATGATGCACGCGGATGTTGACGGGCAATTGAGCGTTGTTCAAACCATTAATGGCAATGCCAAATGGGGTAGTAAGAAATCAGAAAAGTGGATAGTAAAAGATTTTGATGGTGATGGCCGAGACGACATTTTTGCCCAATCTAAGAAAAAAAGCCAACAACACACCATCACCTACGCCAACAAAAAAGGCTATCTGAAAAATAAAAATAGCCATAAAATCACGGCCAAGATCACCGGTGTCGATTGGCATGGCGACGACTACAGCATTGGCGCAGGCAATATCGATGATGACAAGGCCGTAGATTTGGTGCGGTTCAACAATGCCAGTGGTGGTATTGATGAAAATGGTATCATTGTACAGGGCAAAGCCGCTGCAACATCTAACCACAGTTTTGCACCGGGTAAAAACAAAGCCAGCACCACCCAGTCATTGGTAGGTGCGCCTGCCACCCCAACCAATTATCCTGGCAACGGCGGCAACAGTTATAAGCCATACAACATCACCTATTCAATCCCTTTTGATAGCGTATCAGGCGCAACCTATTACGAATTGTACGAGAGTTCAACCGATTCTAATTACGCCCTCAAGTACAGTGGCAGTGGCACATCAGCCAGTTTTGTTCACTACAACTTTGGGTATCAATATTATAAATACAAAGCTTGTAATAGCGCAGGTTGCAGTGGGTTGAGCCCTTGGCGGCGGATTTATGTTTATACCTCAGCAACAGCCAAAACTCCTGAGGTATCCCCGCTAAACGTCGCCACCAATGTTAACTACACCGTGTCGTGGAGACCCGCAGGTGGCGCCGTTGATGGTGCCGTTTATACCCTTTATGAAAGCCAAAATGGCGCATTTGAGACGACCGTTTACAGCGTCACGCGACAAACTTGGCAAGAAACCCTTTACTCGTTTACTACATCAAGGTCGGTTGGTGGTTCTTATCGATACCGAGTGACCGTTTGTAACCCACAAGTGTCGTGTACCGGCTCATCCTCGGTTTATCAAACCGTGATAGCCCCCAACAGTGCGCCCATCGCGAACGCCGACAGTATCATGTTGACTCAAGGCAGCACCGTTTATATTAACGTGGTTGGCAACGACTGGGATGCCGAAGGCCAAGCACTCACGCCGGTATTGTACAATTTACCGGCGCATGGCAGCACCGCCATCGTTAACAATCATGTACGTTATACGCCCTACGGAAATTATTACGGCACCGACAGCTTCACCTACTGGGCGCAAGATACACAAGGACTGTATTCAGGCTTAGCGCAGGTCAACCTGACCATAAACGCGGCCATATTAACCCCCGCCAAACCCACCATTACAGTTGTTAACGCAGCAACTGGTCAATTGACCCTAAGCTGGCCAGCACAAGCCAATGCCAGCAGGTACACCATACAAGAGGCCTTTTGTTATGACAATTGTAACAACCTAACCAACACCGACTGGCAAACGCTGACGCCTGATACGTCGGCACTTGCCGTCAGCCTAACGGCCAAACGCAGCGGCATATGGGCTTATCGACTATCAGCCTGTACCATCACCAACATTTGCAGCGGCTACAGCGACATGGCGACAACCGAAATTAAACGAAGAAGTGTGGCATTTATCCACTCAGACCTGCTGGGTACCCCAGTAGCACAATCAGATAAAGATGGAGACGTACTGTAATGACTGGATTAATCACCAAAACAATGAAACCCCTGCACCTCATTGCAGCAATGGCACTGGCCTTTTACAGCCAAAATGTCTTGGCAGGCTCAGCTGAAGAAAGTACTTCGCTGGCCTATGAAGAAGTCCTGTCACGCAATGAAGCCAACGATTCCGTTACCGCAGAAACCACAGAATTACTGGGCGAGCGAATCGATTTAAATTCAGGCTCAGTCAGTTTCAGCCATACCGATGTTTCTTTGCCGGGCAACAGTCAATTGCCCGTGACATTATCGCGGATCCACAAAAGTAAAGCGTACACCAACTTTAATCGCACCGACTTTGCCGATTGGGCTTTAGACATACCCTATATTCAAACCACAACATTGGTTGGTGGTGGTTCTGGCAGCATTGGTACCGCCGGCCCTTGGGGTGAAAGCCCAAGAAGAGAGTGCAGTGGCGAACTTGAACAAGGCGAAGTGAACATTGATGGCAACCCTTACAACAGCACTGACTTTTATAATGGTGACACCATTCACATTCCCGGGCAGATAAGCGAGAAACTGCTAGATAAAGCCGACAGCCAGTTTCGTAAACGCACCAAATCTAACTGGGGCGTAAAATGTGAAGCCAATGCCGACAATACTGGCGAAATCTTCAAAGTCCATTCACCTGAGGGTACCGTTTATACCTTTTCTCGCCGCTTTAACGTGCTCGACGGTGTGGTTGTAAATAATTTTGGCAAAGAGGCTAGCGTAATCGGCAACAACCCAAAAGACGATACCGTTGCATCGGCAACCACGAGCGATCCAGACACACTATCGGTGATCCAGTACGAAGCTGCCAACCGTTACCATAAGTACATGTTTGTGACTTTGGTCGAAGACCGATTTGGCAATACCGTCACCTATGACTACACCACCGGCGGTTTGTTAAAAAGCATTACAGGTAGTGACGGTCGTAAAATTGAACTCACCCGATTCACTGAACAAGAGAAACCCGGTTTTACCAAGCTAATCAAAACAATGACCACCAATGGCCGTCAATGGACTTACAACTACGCCTATGGCAACAAAGCATTGCAAAGCGTTGAATTACCTAATGGCCGCAGCTGGCAATATAACTTGTTGCCGCTGTTGAATGTTGCTAAACCAGGTATCGCTGAACAAAACTGTCAGCCTGAGGCTGATACAGCCACATTCAGCATCACCCACCCCAATGGTTTGACGGGTGAGTTTACCGTCAGAAGAACGTTGCATGGCAATGCCAATGTCACATGGGCGGGTTACCGCGAAAACTGGGGTGCGTATACGTTAAAACATTACACCAAACCCTGCTCGACACCCATGTCGATTATCAGTAAAAAGCTGACGGCGACCGGTATGGACACCCTAAACTGGGCTTACACTTACTCGCAAAATCAAGGCTTTTACGGTGACATCAGTGCGCTGCCCACAGGCGGCTCTCCAAGCCCGGCACCAAGTAATGCCGAGCTACCGACTGCCCCAATTACCTTACCAAGCAACATCAACACCACAGATTACAAAAGTACCACAGTGACTACCCCAGATGGTGCCAAAACCATTTATTACCACAACCGTGATTTTCTCTCGGCAGTGGATGGCTCTTTGGTTGCCACCCAGTATTTTGATATTGGTGGCACCAAGCTCAAAACCACGCAAGTAACCTTGGTACAAAATCCTACTCACATTGGTGATACAGGTCTGTCATACAGCAATATCAAACCGATGGAATACCGGTTGAACAAGACCAAAAGCACCACAAAGCTGCATTATGCCAGTGGTGCAACAGATGAATATATCACCGAGTTTAGTGATTTCAATACCTATGGCGTAGCAAAAACAACCCATGGCTATCACAAATACAATGGAGCTGCTGCCGCTGGGCATCGCTACACCAAACAGGCTTTTGACCATGACACCACGGCCTGGATTCTTAACAAACCAACGACAGCGCAGGTCAGTGCCAGTGCAACCGGACATACCACGGTGAACGAAACCACCTATTATGCCAAAGACCATGCCATGTATCCGTTCATGCCTTATGAAGAAAAAGTCCATGGCGTATGGCAAAAGCGGTTTGTTGAATATCACACCCAAGGCGAAAAGTGCATAGCCGATGTGGTTACGACAACGCAAGCAGAGTGTCACGGTAATATCAGCAAGGTTGAATTCAACGCCAAGTTAAAAAATGCCAACGGCACCGCTGCAGCTGACAATCGTTATGTCAGCTACGCCAGTTACAAACGTGGCAAGCCACAAACCGTGACAGTCGCCAAGCGTTACAGTGCCACAGCAACCATGTCGGCAAACACCTTAGTAGATGATAATGGCTGGGTAAGCTGGACCACTGATTTTGATGGCACCAAAGTTAATTTTGGTTACGATGCACTGGGCAGACGCACCAGCGTTAACCCAACAGATGCAACAGTAGCCGATACAGTAATAAGTTATTCATACATAGGCACAGCGCCCAACGACCAACCTGTGCAGACAATTTCACGTTGTACTGCAACAACCCAAACGGTTGGTGGGGTTGTTTCAGACATCTGCGTTGCAAGCTCTGAATTACTGACAACCAAAACAACGCTAGATGGTTTGTTGCGTTCATTAAAAACCGAAACCACTGATGTTGCCCGTAATTTTACGGTTTACCAAAACAGCCAATTCAATGCATACAACAGTCCGACTTTTCAGTCTTATGTGGCCGGCACTCCCGGTAACAACGCGGGTACCACGACACTTTATGACGGTTTGCAGCGTGCAAAATCGGCGAGTGTAACCGATGGCGGTTCACAAACAACCACCTACTTGTCTGGCAACAAAATCAAAGCCAGTGACTTTAACACCAATGAAACCACCACGACTTACTTGGCGTATGGTTCACCAAGTTATGATAATGCAACAACCATTGCTTCACCCGAGGGCGTAACAACTTCAATTGCTTACAACCTTTACGGCGCTCAAACCTCAGTGACCCAATCAGGCACCCACAAAGGCGCAGCTATCGATAACACCCAATATATGGCGTATGACAGCCAACAGCGGTTGTGTAAAGTCAAGCGAACAGATGTGGGCCAAACAGTGTATGGCTACACTACTGGCGGCGAAATGGCATGGATGGCACAAGGAACCAGTGGTGGAATCAACACTGATTGTACAAACGATGCGGTAGCGGCAGACAAAGTCAGTTATACCTACGGCAATGGCGGTGCAAAACACACGGTCAGCTTTGGTGATGGTACGGCTTCGGTGACCAGTACACTTAACAATAACGGTGATTTGGTGACCTTGACTGCGGGCAGTGTGACCCAAAGTTACCAGTACAATTTGGCCAGAGGCCTTGAATTAGAGACGTTAAACGTTGACGGCAAGTCATTAACACTCGATTACGCTTACAACACGCTCGGTCATCTGTCGAGCCTGACCTATCCAGATGCCATGGTCGGTAAAGTTGACTTTATGCCCAACGCCTTTGGTCAAGCAACCCAAGCCATCGCCACCAATGGCATGACTTACGCCCAAATGGGTGTATATCATCCAACAGGCATGTTGCAAAGCTTTACATACGGCAATGGTCTGGTTCATACAACCGAGTTGAATACCCGTAATCAACCGAAAAAGATCAGTGATGTTAAAGGCTCAATCATACCGATGAGCTTGAGTTATACCTATGATTACCAAAGTAATATCACCTCGATTACAGACAACGTCAACAGTGCTTTCAGTCTTACGCAATTAACATACGATGGGTTGGATAGACTGACCGCTACCACCGGTGGTAGCGGTATAGGTAGCAGTACGCTTGATTATGATTCGCTGGGTAACATCACCCAATACACCAATAAAGGTGCATCACTGAGCTACACTTACGATACGACATCAAACCGCCTAACAGATGTCAGCGACAGTGTTGGCAGCGTAAGCCGTGATTTCAACAACGGTTATGATGCCAGAGGCAACGTGACTAACAATGGTGAGCGCGGTTTTAACTACAATCTGGCCAACCAAATGGTGCTGTCGGGCAGTAATACTTACCTATATGACGGCTTTAATCGCCGGGTGAAAACAAAAGACAGCAAAGGCACCAAATACAGTATGTACAGCCAGTCTGGTAAATTACTGTATAGAGAAACCCAAGACGGCCCTATCAGCTATATCTTTATGGGCGGCAAAATGGTCGCCAAAGATGGTTACCTGCCACCGGCAAAAAGCGGCGACATGCATTACAAACCCTTTGGCGATAGTATCGAATCGGCAGTGGATGCCGTGGGTTATACCGGTCATAAGTTTGATAAAGACTTGGGTTTGAGTTATATGCAGGCCCGGTATTATGACCCGGTGATAGGGCGGTTTATGAGTAATGATCCGGTTGGGTTTAGGGATGTGCATAGCTATAATCGTTATACCTATGCCAATAACAATCCGTATAAATATGTTGATCCTGATGGAGAAACTGCTGTTTCGGCAAACTCTGCAAATAATTCACGATTACTGGTCTACATTAACCACAGAGCGACTGCCACCTACGAATTTAATTCCAATGGTCAATTGGGTCGAAGTTCGATTGCTTCTCAGGTGGTTAAAATTGGTACTTCTTGGGATTTTACAGCAAAGATTGATTTGGCCATTAGTAGTCCTCATACGATGACAATGGATATTGCCCAGACATTCATAGACAGCGCTGGTAATGTACAAAACATTGATTCAGTAGCGGGAGGAGGTGTAACTCAAGGCAACGCCAACACTCCGGGAAATACGAATATAATCATCTCAGGTAATATTGTTAATGGGTCTCATCCAGATACCATTCTGACCCATGAAATAGTAGGCCATGCTCTTCCGATGATGGGACATTCAGATACTGGCAACGCGGTTGATAATACAAACAAGGTCAGGGCAGAGATGGGCGAAAGCCTACGTCCAGCAGACCCAAATCATGTTGAGAAATAACATGAAAACAACATTCTTTGGCTATATTACCCTGATTACTTTGATATTTTCAGCGAGTGTATTCGCCTATGGGTTGGTTAAGCAGCCGATAGAAGTTCAAATCAAGAAAGCTGAGTATATCGTTATTGGAAAAGTCATTGATATTAAATATGAAAAAGCTGGCCAATGGGAATATCAATATGCCGAAATTGAACCCATTCAAAGCCTTTTGACAGAGATTCCTCCCCAAATAAAGTTGGCATTAAAGGGAGGATATACAGAGGCAAATTTGCAATGTTGTGAAAAGGGGTCACTTCATTTATTTTTTCTAACCAAGGGCGATTCGCCATTGATGCATGCTGTTAACGGGCGGCACAGTGACTTTAAGGTGATAAGTGATCGTGTTATTGGCTGGGAACACAGCGAAAATAACAATACTGAAGCAGTCATCAAGCAGATTTTGAAAATAAGAAATACTCCTAAGGACAGGGTTACTAAGGACTAGGCCCCTAAGGAGGCCCTAAGGACAGTCACAATAATAGATCGACTCTTTAGAGAGAAAAGGGGTCAAGTCCTGACGGATCCCCACAACTCTGTGAGAGAAAAGGGGTCAAGTCTTTTGATCATTAAAACTATCTGAATTTGTAACAAATAGAGGCCAAAATAGCTGAGAACTAAAACTAATGGAGCTAAGAAAGACAGGCCGTCAATTTGATTGTAAACCAAGTGACCCGACAAAACTACCGGTTAAGTCAGTTATAAACAGGACTAACACATTGGTGGTTTTTGACCTTTTCCAAATAGTTTTAATGATCAAAAGACTTGACCCTGACGGATCCCTGTAAACAATAATCCCTATAAGTATACAGATCCTGATGGTAATTACTTGTTGGGTTTCAATTTTGGTATTAGTGGGACGCTTTTCAATATTAATGTATCTATATCATTCTCAGTAGCCGTAGATCATAACGGGAAAGCTCAAGCTACATTAACACCTGAGTTTGGTGTTAGCACAGCAAAAACCGCTGGTGGTGGGTTCGGGAGAATAATGGTTGGCGGTGAGAATGCGACAGTGGATTCATTAGATGGTCCAGGGGGGTCGGTTTCAGCCAACGTTGGTAGCCAAGAGCCAAGGGTCAGGTTATTAATCCAACCACCAAAAAAGATACAAAACGCTAACAGGGGCCGCTCTGGACTTCTACAAGTTTTTTAATAATCTCTTGTATTTGACTACCAAGTTGAGGTTCCCGTTGCTTCCTCGTGCGTACTTCATGGGTCATACGACCGACAGAACAATAATGACCAAGGTTAAAAACTTCGGCAATCTCTGCTTGATTACCCCCGGTTAATTCTTGACATAGATACAAGGCAACTTTTCTCGGCAGGTTTTCTTCTACCCTGCCATGCTCACCGAAAAGGATGTCTTGTCGCTCGACTTGGTAAAAGTCTGCTACAGCTACAATTACGCTGTCTATTGTCAAATTGGGCGTTATAGCGCAGCATCGTTTTTCAATTTTTAACTGTGGCATCAAATCGTCATACACCCAACTTTTAAACACTTCAGAACCAAATACCGCACCAATCTTGCCGCTTTTGTGAAACTTCACTGTTTCCTCATCATTGCCCTGCTTAACAAATTCTCGGTATGAGGTAGTCAGTTCGACAGTTGTACCAAGAAGCTGCCTTGTTAAACTCATGTCCAACCAATCAAACGACTCATGCTGACCCACGTAATTAGGATAACTCGACCAGATGTAGTTTTCCAGACGCTCAACCAGTGGTGTTTTTGTTTCAATTGGGTTTCGGTGAATATACCGTGAGACTTGAAGAAAGTACGCATCATGGCTAACAATAATTGGCTTGTAGCGGCCTCGAAACAGTGGGCCGTCTGTTCGCTTTAACCGGTTATAGCGCTGCGTATATACCCCGTCAATATGCCGCATTACACGACTTAAATTAGCCAGTGGCGTCTGGATCAGCAGGTGGTAATGGTTACCCATCAAACAATAGGCATGAACAATGCTGCCAAATCGGCTGCAAGCCTCACCTAGCGTTTCTAAAAAAGCATGATAATAATCATCGTGATGGAAAATAAACTGGTGGCCTCTGCCCCGGTTCATTACATGGTAAATGGCATTTTCATATTCGATGCGTAGTGGTCTGGGCATTTAACTATCCTTGTAGATTTCATTTCATCCTTCTATCTCCCGATTTAGACTGTCATTAACAACGTGGAAGATTGCTATATCTGTAAGCGTAGGTTACCGTCACCCAACTTGTAAAGTGCTATTGGGCTTAGTTAACCCCCTTGCGGTTTTTGCTTGATTAATAGGAGATTATCACAGGATTTTTAGGTTTTAAGCAAAAGGACCTACTTTGGTTGTTGAGATCATAACCTGACCCCTTTCCCCAAAAGAGTGGGCCAAGGGTCAGGTTATTAATCCAACCCCCAAAAAAGATACAAAACGCTTTAACAGGGGCCGCTCTGGACTTCTACAAGTTTTTTAATCATCTCTTGTATTTGACTACCAAGTTGAGGTTCCCGTTGCTTCCTCGTGCGTACTTCATGGGTCATACGACCGACAGAACAATAATGACCAAGGTTAAAAACTTCGGCTATCTCTGCTTGATTACCCCCGGTTAATTCTTGACATAAAAAAAAGGGGTCAAGTTGCTTGCTTCACAATACTTTCAATACTAAGCTTTACTCCATGCCAAGACCCCCAAGAATTGAATATGAACACGCCTTTTATCATGTGATGAATCGTGGGAGAGACAGATGTACTATTTTCCATGACGAAACATACTTTCAAGCATTTTTAGATACACTTGGTGAAGCCTGTCAACGATTTGATTGTGTCATACATGCATACTGTCTCTTAAGTAACCATTATCACCTGCTGATTGAAACACCAAAAGCAAACCTTAGCCGGGTAATGCGGCATGTCAACGGCGTCTACACCCAAAGATATAACCGACTGAGCAGAGCTGACGGACCACTGTTTCGCGGACGATTCAAGTCTATTTTGGTTGACCAAGACAGCTACCTTTTACAATTGTCGAGGTATATCCACCGCAACCCGGTTGAAATGAAGAAGCCGCTGGTGAGTGAATTGGCTGATTACAGGTGGTCAAGTTACCCGACCTATATTGGTTTGGTTGAACCTGTGTCGTGGCTAGAGCGAGATAAAACCTATGCTATGTTGGGTCACACGGTGCAATTTGAAGGTTATGCCAATTATGTCAGGGCTGGGGTTGATGAACAAACCGCAGCGTTTTATCACAAGGGGAATATGGCCAGCCTTATCGGCGATAAAGCGTTTAGACAATGGGTCTATGAAGAACTGTTACCCGAATTGGCAGCTGAAGACAAGAGCAAAGTGATACAGCCAGATTTAACTATAGACCAAGTGATAGCCAGCGTTGCCGATGACTATAAAGTCAGCGTGGAGGAGATCACCAGACTAATCAAGGGACCACAAAAAGAAAATGAAGCAAGAAAACTGGCGATGTATTTATGCCAGCAATTGGCAATGGCGAAACTGGCAGACATTGCTACGGCATTTCAATTGGGGCATGTAGGGTCTGTTAGTTTTATTACCCACCAAATTCGAAAACGGGCAAAAGAGGACGCGCGGCTCAGGCAACAAATAGAACGATTGATCAAGAGTATTGTGAAGCAAGCAACTTGACCCCATTTTTTGACTGTTCAAGGGCTGGCTGAAGGTGAATCTCCTGCGATGAAAGCAGCAAATGTAGCTAGTGCCCATCCAGAAACGCCCCCTTTGCGCAAGCGCTTCGGTATGCGTGTGCTGGATGGACAACGCAACTTATTGAAAAATAAGCCTTACGACTACGCTGCATAGCGCCCGTCCTGACAAATGTCAGATAGAAACTGAGTTTCTGGACGGGCACTAGCTACTGAAGTTGTAGACGCAGCCAAAACTTATCATCGCTTAGGCGATTCTGCCGAAAATATAGCGTCTATCAAAAGTAGTGGGCAATATAAAGGTAATCCGCCGACTAATTTTGTGCAGTCAAGTATTCCTAAAGTTCAAGCTACCGACGGCCCTCTACCTGATGGTAAAAAAGGATTCGAGTTTACTACAACGATCAAGCCTGATGCAGGACAAATACTAGGACAACCAACATGGTCTAGAAATGGTTTTAATCCAAATGTTCAGACTGTAAATGATCAAACTGCTATTCCTGTTACTGTCACAAAAATAAACGAATAGTGAGAAATATTAATGTTAGATACGAGTCCATTCAAGGGTTGGCCAAGTAGGGATTGTCGACCGGTATTGAAGCTTATTTTCGAGCCAAAGGAATTAGAAAAAAAATATCACTTGAGTTTTGTTAAAGATAAAGATGATTTGGATTGGTTTGAGGCTTCTCATTTTTGCGATAGTGAGATAGGCCCTGTTGTAATGATACGCCATGAAAATAGTCCACAACCAGGCACTCCAATTTATATTGACGCGGCTTTGAATATAAATGTTGCAATAAACCGAATAATCGAAGTTCTTAACTTAGATGCGAGCGTCATAAGTTGGAATGTATTAAATGATAAATAAGGTCCTCTAAGAGTTGTCACAATAATAGATTGAAAACCAAACGATCTAAAATTGAACCGACTCTTTAGGACAGTCACTTTTAAAGTACAAAAAGTGCTCTTTTAAAGTGACCGTCCTTTTATTTGTCGAAAGTTCACCAAAGGTATATTGAAATGACAGACAGTTTAAATTTGCCAGCACATATTCAAAGCAAGCTGGATGGGTTAAAAGCTGAAGAAAATGAGCTTAAACTGCTTACAGATAATTTTGAGAAAGAATCTATGCCCTTTTGGTATTTGCATTTGATTCAAAACAATGCAGTCATTGGTGCTGTTTTCACCATGGATAAGGAAACCGATCTTTCTGGACTTGGGGTTAATATGACTTGGATGAAACCATCTGATACAGTTGAGGAGTCACAAGAATTTTACCCTGGAATTGCCGTTACCAAGATGGGCTATGTTCCTGTAGGCATATGTCGCAGTGGTTCTGGCGACCCTTACTTTCTAAAAATGTCACCAAGTTATCAAAAAGCGACTTTAGTTAGAATTCCACATGATTTAGTTGAAGAAGATGATTCATACCTTGAAGAGAATATTGAGTACGTCAGCCATAGTTTGGTCGAGTTTTTTGATTTGTGCTCTATTGTTGAAAAAAGAAAGACCCCTAAGGACAGTCACAATGATAGATTGGAATACAAACAGTCTAAAATTCAACTAGGCAACCAATTAAAGGATTATCTGGCGGACAACGATTAAATTGTTCGACGATCAAGGAAGTTGATCGATTATGGTGATTTAATCTAATATTTTGAACACAACAATTTGAGTAACTGCTGTGCGCGGTTACTCAAATTATCAAGACTGAGGTTATTTCGTTTGATTAATACTGTCAGCCAACACCTGAGTGAAAAAGCTGGCCATTTTGATTTGCATGAAAATACAACATTGACGCTTTACCGGCAAATCCGGCGAACTTGCCCTCAAAATTCTGCCCGAGTTCCAGCCATTCATCTTCATCAATATTCAGCGATTTGAGCACGCAATGGCGATAAGAGCGATAAAAAATCCTAGGAGTAGAATGAACAAATGAAAATCATATTTGAATTAGATTGTGAGGATGGGTTCCCTCCAATCCAATACGAAAAACTAAATGCAGAACAAATTTCGAAAAACCAATTCAAGATTGTAAACACGCCTTTTTTCATAGACGAGGTTTCGTATGGCGATATTGTTGTTGCCCTGGAAACGGATAACGAAGAGCAATTTGAATTTCTATGTGTTGAAAAGAACGCTTCGTTTACCTCAATATCAATAATCATTCTTGATTCTTCAGTTGATGATGAACTAAAAGATATTTTCACAGGTTTTAATTGTGTTATGGAGTACGGTGAATTTGGCAACCTGCGTATTTTTGCGGTTGCAATTCCAACAAGTTCCCCTTATAAACAAATAGCAAGTCAATTAGATGATTTGGAAACCGCTGCAAAAATCAGTTATTCTGAATTGGCAATTGCCCATCAATAATTGCTATTCGTTGTTTTTTGATTTACAACTTTTAGCCCGACTTAAAAGAACAAAGCTAATTGAAATAATAGCAAAGCCGATACTGGCAAAAACAGGTTGTTTTATCCAATAACAAAGCTAACATTGCTGGCAAATTAATAACAAGATTAAAAATAGAATGAAACTAATGCGTTATGCGTCTAAATTCCAGATACTGGCTTTGCTGATGTTGCCGCTTATGGGCTGTCAATCGAACTTAAACAATGTCAGCTACCAGCAAATTGAAAACACCGGCATAACATCAATGCTACTATGGTTGCCCCAATCAAGTGATGTCGAAGCGCAACAGGTTACCCGCCAGCTCATCGAACGCACAGCACGGCTCAGTCAACAGATAGCACTGCAGCTGGATCTAAATAACATCTCACTGTTCATGGTCCCAGATCGAACGCTAAATCAAGGGCAATTCAGCAAAAGTACTGACTATGCCATCCACTATCACTACCATCCAGATAAACTAGACCCACAATTCAGCCAACAGTTGGCATACCAGCTGTATTTAGCGTTGCGACAAAAGTTTGACCCCATTGACACGGCGTTGAATCAAGTGGTCAATCAAGGTCTTGCACTGCATTTCGTGGCAGATGTGGCACAGTCAAAAACCCCCGCTCAACAACAAACACTGACCGAAAAGCAACTCCAACATCAATTCGCCCTGCTACAACAACATAAGCCAATAACTGTTGAATCAAAGCTACTGGGCTACCAGTTGGTCAAACGCCATTTTGAGCAGTATCCAGGCAGTAATGCGGGTAATACTTATACTTTAAATCATCAACTTTTCAGCCGTTACTTGTCCGTAACAGAAAAACCTGCAAAAAAGACACTGCAATTTGTACGTACCGCCAAAGAGACCGCACCGCAGATTTATCGAAATTTAGACTGGGCAAACAGCCCATACAAAGGGCTGGTATTTCTAGAAGGTTGGAATCGACAAAAACTCATTGCCCTAACGTTTGATGACGGGCCTTTCACTTATACCGAACAAATACTCAACACCCTACAAGCGCATAAGGTAAAAGCCAGCTTCTTTTGGATGGGCAACAGATTAGCGCAAAATAAAGCATTGGTACTAAGAGCCAAGCAAGCCGGTCACACCCTTGCCAACCACAGTTGGAGTCACCCTCACGGCATGGCGCTGTTACCAGATGAACTGTGGCGTGAACAAATTGACAAGACCAATCAAGCGTTCAAACAAATTATTGGCCACAAACCGCGCTTTTATCGCCCGCCTTACGGTGAGATCACCGATCAGCAAGTCGAAGATATGGGTCAGCAGGGCATGAAAATCATGATCTGGTCCATCGACCCCAGAGATTGGGATACCGATAAAGTCGATTCGAAAAAAATAGAGTCAGTGATCATCGACAACCTGCACCCCGAAACCATTACTTTACTGCACGATGGTGGCAACAGCCCCAACACCGTAAACGCCCTGCCCCGGGTGATCGAGCACTATCGCCAGCAGGGTTATCAATTTGTCACGCTAGAACAGTTACTCGGGATTAGTGACAGGTTTTAATGCCAATGAAACGCACAGCTGAGTAATTTAGTTGTTGTTTGACCATAAGCTATAATAATAATCATCATTGGTGATTATAATTATTCTTGGGGGATGCATAATGAAACGATTCAAATCGTTGGTTTTAACCTGTTTTTTCATCACCAGCGTTGAAGTATTTGCAACCCCCCAAAACGACATCCTGTTGCTGATGGGCGGTGATAAAGATGCTCAGTCAATTGCGGCAGGCCAGCGCGCCAACATTGCCACCGACACCAATATGCTTCTAATAGATGCGGTGCAACAATATCAGTTCAAAGCCCAATTCGTACCTCAGGCCAGATTAGAGCGCTCTTTACACGCCAGCGAAAATGTCTGCGCCACCAACCGCATAAAAACACCACAAAGAATCAAAAAATACCTGTTCAGTACGCCGTTAAACTTGTATTTAGGTCAACGATTGTACTCACTGGGTTCTGCAAACAAACTGCCGCCAGCGGTACTTGATGAAGAGGGTCGTTTACACTCGTTGAACGCTCTGTTCAAACATTATCCCAGAAAAATGCTGGCCATCAACCAAGGGCGTTCTTTTGGTGAAAAAATCGATGCTCAGATTACCAAACTACCCGCAAAGAATCGAATATTGCTCGGCGGCTCCCAAGCCAATGACGCCATCTTTCAAATGCTGATCAGAAAACGCATCGACTACCAACTTGAATACCCCGCTTACATGAAAAGCCTGATACGAGCCAACAAGCAACCGGTCAAGCTTCAAGTGCACGAAATCAATGGTCTGCAACCCTACATCATTGGATATGTTAACTGCCCGAAGAGCGAACAAGGCAAGCAGGTAATTGAAGCGGTGAATTGGGCACTGCAAAGACTTTACCAAAATCAGGCATTTCATCAGGCCCATATTCGCTATATCGACCCTATCGACCGAGTGGCTTTTGACCGCTATTTTGCCAAGGTGTTTTTGCCAGTCGGTGACTAAAGCGCAACTCTGGCTGCAACAGTTAACAAAGCCACACCTGTGATTTTCTCAACGATATGTATGTTATTACGCAAGGCTGTCAAAAATCCTTTTTGCGACAACGTCAAAACAATGGTGGTGTACCAGATAAAGTCAACTAAACCGACGGTAGCAATCATGACAGCATTTTGAGTCCAGCTGGCATCGGTTTGGATAAACTGGCTAAACAGCGCCAAAAAGAATATCGCCAACTTGGGGTTCACAAAAGCAATCATCAACCCTTCTCGCGCACTTTGCGCCAAAGTTACATTGCCCGCTTCACCGTCTATCTTTGATATGCCCGACTTAGCCGTGAACGCTTGATACGCCAGATACAAAATAAACACAATGCTGACATACCGAATGGCGTTAAATACCATCGGAGATTCTTGAATTAACACCGCCAAACCCAACACCGTTAAGGTTGCATAAATAGCCACGCCTGTTGCCTGTGCCAGGGCGGTAACCAGCCCATTACTGCGCCCGCCGCCGATGGTGTTTTTTAATACCACAACCAAACTCGGACCCGGCGTCATCGCACCAAAAATACAAATTGTCACTAATGATAACCATGCTGTTAATTCCATTGTCTGCCCTCGTAATGTCTTGCCTGAAATAAAGTAAGATCATCTTAACGATTCAATAGCATGAATAAAAATTGATTGTACGACTAGTTACCATGAAGTAATTTCATACCATGACCGATACTGTCGTTTAGGTGTTTACTTAAAATGATAAAGCACAGCTCCCTGAACCACTGGTGCTCAGGATCTTTTTGGTATTTGGCGTGCCACAGTAGGTAATAGTGGTGAGCCTCAATATCCACAGGCAAGGGTTTGATTTTCAAATCATATCGTTGAGAAAAGTCGACTGCAATATGCAACGGTGTGGTCAACAAAGTGTCGGTGCTTTTGATCAGCTCAATTGCCGCCTGAAAAAACGGCACCCGGGCAAAAACAGTGCGTTGCAGACCCTGCTTTGCCAACGCCAATTCTACCGGACTGTCTTTGTCGCCGCCGCCGGTGATCACAATGTGTTTGGCCTTGGCATAATCATCAAGCGACAAATGCTGTCTGGCTAACGGGTGGTTCGAGCGCATAATCACCACTTGCTTGTCTGTTGCCATTTCTTTGCCATAGAGGTTTTCGGGGATGGTTTGTGCGATGGTAGACACCAAGTCCAGCGGTAGCTCTTCTAAACGTTCTAAATGAGATTTCTCCCACAATTGATAAACGATACCGGCATTGGGCGCGTTGAGTGCGACCTCAGCGCACACCAGCGGAAAAACCGCCTGGGCGACATAATCGCTTGATGCAAAAGAAAATTGACGGCTGCACTGGGCCAAACTCAACGATTCGGGCAAATACAGACTGTCTAGTTGCTGCATCAACGCGGGTAGCTGTTGTTTGAGTATTTCGCCCCTGTGGGTCAGTACAAACCGGTTGGCCTCACGTATCAGAATGGCGTCATCAAAAGCCTCGCGAATTTGCCCGAGCGTTTTACTCATCGCCGATTGGGTCACATGCAGCGCCTTGGCCGATTCGGTGAGATTACGGGTTTGCAGCAGCGAGATAAGTGCGGGCAATAGTTTGTAATTGTTCAAGACAGACAACTGGTGAGTTAAACATACATCATCATAACCTGCTAATTACAGCGACACCAACCGCAGGTGAGTTTATTACAGGGATTGAGTCTGGTACACTACTCGGCGCTGAATAATGTTGTACCAAGAGCGAGTGTTTTGACTAGAATAACCCCAATCATTTTACTGTGGCTACTGTGCCTGTCGACACCGGTTTATCCGGTCGATGTATTGATCGCGTCTGGTCACGTCGAATATCCCCCATTCATGTATCGTCAAGGTGACAAAATCATTGGTGTCGGGCCTGATCTAACCACCATGATATTCAATGAACTGGGGATCACCGTAGACTCAAAATATGTCGGTTCTTGGAACCGGGTGCAGCGCAAAGCCGAGGCGGGAGAAATCGATTTAATTGTCGGCATTTACAAAACCGATGTACGCGAAAAATACCTCAGCTACCCCGACGAACCTTACGTAGAAGAACCCGTAGGGATTTTTGTTCAGCGTGGCAATCTATTCAAATTTGACCGTTGGCAAGATTTGATTGGCAAAAAAGGTGGCACCGTCATGGGAGAATCCTTTGGCCAGGACTTTGACGCCTTTGCACTGAAAAACCTCAAATTGCAGCACCTGTCTGGCATCACCCAAAGCTTTAAAATGATTGAACGCAACCGCCTAGACTACAGCATTTATGCCTTATACCCCGGCCTAATCAAAGTTATCGAGGCAGGCATGGAAAACAAAATAGACCAACTGCCCAACCCCGTTGCCAAACTGCCCGCCTATCAGGCAATATCCAAAAAATCCAAATATCTCGTGCACCTACCCTACTTCAACAAACGCTTAATCGCGCTCAAAGCCGACGGCACCGTTGCTGCACTGATTGACAAGCACATGCTCTTACTTCGCCGTAAACGGCGCTAGGCTTCGGCCTTAAGGTCAAAAAAAGCAAACCCCAAACTTGTCTGCTACACTGATTTGACTTAACCAAAACAACAACAGTAAGGGCAGCAACATGGCATTTCTAGACGACTTGGCAAGCAAAGCAGAACAAATTGTCAACCTGCAAATCAAAACCATTATCGGTGAAGCCACATTCGATCCAAATGACAAAAGCGGCAAATATACCCTCAGTGACAATGCACAAATCATGTACACCTCCATCAACCTGCTTGATGGTGATATCACCTCAATCGTGCCCGAATCGTTTTTGTCAGACAAATTGAGCAACATGCGCCAATACCACCAGTCTCGCGAAGCAATGGGTCGCCAAATCATTAAAGACAACATCGAGTGCCTCAAAGAACTAACCGCACTGATTAAATCATTAGGCAACGGCAAATAACCCTTATGAGCTGGAATCCATTAAGCAAATCGGATAACCGCGAAGCACCGCACGAATCCATCGCCCGCGATCTGTGTACCTTACAGATCAATACCATATTAAAATCCCATATTACCGGCAGCAGTATGCCGGCCATCCGCTTTGCCCTGTGTGACATCGCTTCTCGCTATGGCGAAAAACTAATGGAGCTAGGCGGCGACCCGGACACAGTCAAACCCGGCGGCAAAACCCAAGGCGGATTCAGCCGCTTTGATCTGTTTCAAAAACTGGCCAAAGAGTTGTCCAAAACCCTGAGGGCAGAGCAACAACCAACAGAAAACGCCGAAAAGCTCAACACCCTGCAACGGATCCAAAACAATTCAAACCAATTAAAGGCATTACTCAAAGGCGATACGGTCGAACAGCGCAACGAACTCACCCGGGTTGAGATCAGAAATCAATTCGATAAAGACCTCAAAGACTTGTCGCTTGAAAGAAAAGATCACCTTACGGTTCGAAAGTTATGGGAGTTGGGACTCGAAACCATCGCCATTCAAACCGTCATAGAACTCGACGGTGATGTCACCACCCGCATCCAACCCCAATACAGCCAAAACGACAACATCACCTTACAAAGGCTGCACCATAGCTCGGTAGACTTGAGTTACAACTACTGGCTATCGTTAATCAAACTGATTGGCGAAGTGTTTAATACGGTGCTCAAAAATGTGTTTAAGCCGGGATAGTTGAATGATACCACTGGGAGAATTCAAGGAGTTGCTACGCGATGGTGCCATTGAGATCACCACCGAACAAGACCAACAAACGATATTCAAAACCATTTTGTATGTCGATGGCGATTGCGATTTTTACGTGCACCGCAGCAAATGGAGCCCTCAACTGGCTCAAACGCATCAAGACCGAGTGCAACACAAACAGCAATCTCTATCACGTCATGCCTCAAATGTACAAATGGCGATGCGACACGGTGCGGGTATTGTTTCTATCGCCAGTTTTGCCACCATAGCGACCCAACTAGATCAATTACTACATATGGGGCTGTTAATGACTGCCACTTGGGCCGGATACGCGGCCCTAACAAAAGCGGTTCAACACTGGTGCAAAAGTAAATTTGGCGAATTCACCCAAAGCAACGCTTAACTTCTTAACCTCCCAAACAAACTTAACATTTTTATCACAAACCAATGAGAGCGCGGCAAAAAACGTCCCCAATACACACCTACAAATATTGACTCACAAGACCCGGAATACGGTATTTTAGACCAATTAATAAACGAAATAGCGCATTTATACCGAAAAACCATTGAAATAACGCGCTAATTCATGCAATTGTGATTTGTTTGCATTTAATGATTGACATAAATTATTCGACGACTATAATTCACGCAGCTTGAAAGTACGTCAGATATTTATGTATGCCACTTCGACAAATTGCTTAAAGTTTATACTTTTGCCGTTCGACCTGTTATTCAGAAATAAGCACCACGATTAAGCACGCGCCTATCTTAAGGCATTTTTAAAACGTATAGAAAAACAGGATGACATTATGTCTACTACTACCGGCACTGTAAAATGGTTCAACGAAGCAAAAGGTTTTGGTTTCATCGAGCAAGAGTCTGGCCCAGACGTATTCGCTCACTTCAGCGCTATTGCTGCTGAAGGATTCAAAACTTTGGCTGAAGGCCAAAAA
This sequence comes from Algicola sp., assembly GCA_013216025.1. Taxonomy (GTDB): domain Bacteria; phylum Pseudomonadota; class Gammaproteobacteria; order Enterobacterales; family Alteromonadaceae; genus JABSOG01. The sequence continues at coordinate 32,458 of JABSOG010000002.1, forward strand.
GTTGAGTTCAAAGTAACTCAAGGTCAAAAAGGCCCACAAGCTGAAAACATCGTTGCTATCTAAGCTTTGATGTTACCAGTCATTACTGACTGGTAAACACAGATTTTAAAAAAGCAAACCCTCGGGTTTGCTTTTTTGTGTCTGGCGTATTAAAACCGTAAATAAACTGGCGTGAAAATTTACCGGGAATTAGAGGTTTCACCTTGAAATCATAATGATTGCATATTAAACTCTTTTATATCGCATTGATAATAAGAAGATCAAACTATGCTCAAAGATATGAATCAAGCACAACAACAACGCCTCGCCTTTATCGACTTTTGCCTCCAGTATTATGGCCAAATTGGTCGAGCAGATTTAATCAAACGCTTTAAAACCGGACTCGCCGCCGCCACCCGAGATTTTGCCAGTTACCGCCAGTTGGCCCCAGACAACCTCGAATTAATCCATCAAACCAAAGACTACCATCGC